>DATBKR010000484.1:0-10210 GCA_036555805.1 Hyphomicrobiaceae bacterium
CAAGCAGAATGGGCTCCGTCAGCGAGCGGTGCAGGACCACCTCGAAGCCGGGGATGGAGGATGGTTGTCCAAGCATGGGATCGCTCCTCACTCGATCAGGGCGCCGCCGGCGAAGGAGAAGAACGACAGGAAGAACGAGGTGGCGGCGAAGGCGATGGAGAGGCCGAATACGATCTGGATCAGTCGGCGCAGGCCGCCGCCCATGTCGCCAAAGGCCAGGCTCAACCCCGTGACGATGATGATGACGACCGCGATGACCTTGGTGACGGGGCCCTCGATCGACTCCAGGATGCGCTGCAGCGGCGCCTCCCAGGGCATGCCGGATCCGGCGGCATGCGCAGCTCTGGCTGCCATGAGGGCAATCGTAGCTCCGGTCACGACGGCGGCGGCCAGGTCGCGAACCTGAACGAGAGGGAGGTGCTGACGGCGCATGGGGTGGGTGCTCTGGCTACACGGGATGGAGGGTGGGGCGGTCGAGGGGCTTCAGGATGTACTCGCCGTCCCCGTCGAGCCCGCTGAGCTCCAGCAACGTGTCCACGCGCCGGCCCGGACCGCGGCCGGCCAGGAACACCACGATGTCGATCGCCTCGACGATGAGGCTGCGCGGCACCGTGACGACGGCCTCCTGCACCAGCTGCTCCAGCCGGGAGAGCCCCGCCGCAGCCGAGTTGGCGTGCACGGTGGTGATGCCGCCGGGATGGCCGGTGTTCCAGGCCTTGAGCATGTCGAGGGCTTCCGGCCCGCGCACCTCGCCGACAACGATGCGGTCGGGACGGAGCCGCAGCGTGGAGCGCACCAGGTCGGCGAGCGAGGCCACGCCGGGCTTGGTGCGCAGCGCCACGCAGTCGGCGGCAGAGCACTTGAGCTCGCGCGTGTCCTCCAGGATGACGACCCGCTCGTCGAGGCCGGCGACCTCGGCCAGCAGGGCGTTGACCAGCGTGGTCTTGCCCGACGACGTGCCGCCCACGACCAGGATGGTCTTGCGCTCGGCGACCGCGAGGGCAAGCACCTTGGCCTGGGCGCCGGACATGATGCGTGCTGACACGTAGTCGGCGAGCCGGTAGAGCACCTCGGCCGGCTTGCGCACGGCAAAACAGGGGGCGGGCGCCACCGGCGGCATGACGCCCTCGAAGCGCTCCCCGGTCTGCGGCAGCTCGGCCGAGACGATGGGGGACTTGTCCGTCACCTCACGCCGGACATGGGCGGCGACGAGGCGGATGATGCGCTCGGCCTCGGCGCTGCCGACGCTCTCGCCGCTGAACCGTCGGCCGACGGCGGCGCGCTCGATCCACAGCTTGCCGTCGGGGTTGACCATGACCTCGATGACGGTGGGATCGGCGAGCGCGGCGGCGATGGCCGGTCCGAAGGCGGTGCGCAGCATCTGCCGGCGCCGTCCTTGCGCCTCCTCGGCCAAAGGCAGGGCGAGTTCAGCCATGGCCGTTGGCCTCCCCCGGCCGCCGGCCGCCGGACCTCGCAGCAAGGCCTTGCCGGCCGGGCATGCCCGCAAACAGGTCCGGCTGGTCGATTGGGACGGTCTGCAGTACCTCGGCCGCCAGGCCGCGGCCTTCGGCGACGCGTCTGCCGACCTCCGCAAGAAGGACCTCGTAGCGCTTCCTGCCGGTGAGGCGCGCGGACTCCTGGTCGTCGTCCGTCACGGGTGGCGTGGCCGTCAGGAAGTAGCGCACGAACAGCCCCAAGGTCTCGGTGGTGACCGATAGGTCACGGGCCATCGCAGCAAGCTGCCTGCCGATCTCATTGAGGCGGCGCGTGAGGCCGTCCTCGATGCCGGCATGCTGCTGGGGCTCGAAGCTGGCGCGCAGCGCTTCCTCGACCAGGGCCGACTTGGCACCGTGCCGCTCCCTCGCCACCTGGTCGAGCCTGCGCGCGAGCGGCACGGGCAAGTAGAGCGTGTACTTCTTCTTGGCCATGTCACAGCCTCAAGCCCGGGAACTGCACCACCTTCTCCAGCTCCTCGCCCACCGGCTGGTCCTGCGCCTCGGTGCTGGGTGCCGCGGGCTGCCACGTGAACAGCGGGAGGTCGGGAGGCGCGCGGTCCTTTTGGCGGGTGCGCCGCAGAGGGATCTCGCGCGTGCGTGGCGGGCTCTCATCGGAAGCGCTTGCCGTCGCCACCAGGTCGAACCAGGCCTTCTCCAGCCGCGCATCCGTGGTCCGCATCCGGCCGGTCCAGTCGTCGCCGCGTGCCGGCGGCACGTCGGCGAAGCGGCCCTCGGTCAAGGCCGGCGCTGGGAGGCAGCGGCTGAGGAAGTTGCGGTCGGTGAAGTACTGGAGCTTCCTCGCCCGGATCGGCGGCGCGCCCGACACCAGCACCAGCGCCTGATCGGCGGGAAGCTGCAGGACCTCGCCGGGCGTCAGCAGCGGCCGCGCCGTCTCCTGCTCCGACATGGTCAGATGCGGCAGCCAGGCCGAGAGGCGCGAGCCCGAGACGTTGCGGTGGCGGCGCAGCTCGGTGGCCGTGCCGAGCGCCTCGGAAAGCCGCCGCGCCGTGCGCTCGTCGTTGGGGGCGAACGCCACGCGCACGTGGCAGTTGTCGAGGATGGCGTGGTTGACGCCGTACGCCCTGTCGATCTGGTTGAGCGACTGCGCCACCAGGAATGCACGCACCCCGTAGCCCGCCATGAAGGCGAGCGACGTCTCGAAGAAGTCGAGGCGACCGAGCGCCGGGAACTCGTCGAGCATCAGCAGCAGCCGGTGGCCCGACGCATGGCCCTGAGGCAGCGTCTCGGTGAGCCGGCGCGCGATCTGGTTGAGAATCAGGCGCACGAGCGGGCGTGTGCGCGAGATGTCCGACGGCGGCACCACCAGGTAGAGCGATACCGGCCGCTCGGCCGTCATGAGATCGGCGATGCGCCAGTCGGAGGCCGCCGTGTTGGCCGCAATCAGGGGGTCGCGGTAGAGGGCGAGGAGGCTCATGGCCGTCGACACCACGCCGGAACGCTCGTTCTCGGACTTGTTGAGGAGCTCGCGGGCGATCGAGGCCACCGCGGGATGCACCGTGGGCGCGTCCTCGGTGCCGAGGTGGTTGGTGGTCAGCATGATCCGCAAGGTGCGCACGATCGAGCGCGAGGGATCGGCGAGGAAGCTCGCAACGCGGGCCAGTGTCTTCTCGCCCTCGGCGTAGAGCACGTGCAGGATCGCGCCTGTGAGCAGCGTGTGGGCCGTCTTGTCCCAGTGATCGCGCCTGTCCCTGGTCCCTTCCGGGTCGACCAGGATGTCGGCGATGTTCTGCACATCGCGCACCTCGTTGGGCCCCTTGCGCACCTCCAGGAGCGGGTTGAAGCGCGCCGAGGCCGGGTTGGTCGGGTCGAACAGCAGGCAGTGCGAGAACCGGGCGCGCCAGCCGGCCGTCAGCTCCCAGTTCTCGCCCTTGATGTCGTGGATGACGGCGGACCCCGGCCACGTGAGAAGGGTGGGCAGCACCAGGCCGACGCCCTTGCCGGACCGGGTCGGCGCCACCGCCAGCACATGCTCCGGCCCGTCGTGGCGCAGATAGCGGTCGCGGTAGAGACCGAGGACGACACCGCGGTCGCGCAACAGTCCCGCCTTGTTGACATCGGAAAAGTCCGCCCAGCGGGCCGAGCCGTACGTTGAGGGGGCATGATGACGGCCGGTCCGCCGGGCGGCTCCCCCGATGGCAAGAGCGCCGCTCAACACGCCGCCCAGGGCGGCCAGGGCACCGGCAGGGAGGAAGACGCCCGGTGCCTGGGTGTCGAACGCGAGCCACCAGGCGAAGAGTTGCCAGGGCGCGTAGAGCCTGACGATGCCGAGATCGACGAGCGCGGGACCGAGGGCCGGCTGGTAGGCGAGCATCGCCGCCGCCCATTGCGTCGCCGCCCACAGGCTGGCGAGGCTCAGGAGAGCGGCGATGGAGCCCTGGACCAGGACGGTGCGAGCCGGCGTCATTTCCTCGATCCCCCTTTGGCACATGAGTGCGCCTGGCGGGATCAGCTTGCCGGCGGAGCGGGCGCGGTGTGAATGGGGAAACGCGGCAAAAAGAGGGAACGCGGAGGAAGACGCAGGAGCCGTCAGGAATACCGCGCCGGGTATGCCGGCCCTCGCACGGACGCGCCGATCGGTGGCGGCCCCTTGAGGCGCAGCGAGGTGCTCGGCGGTCGATACCTCGGCCGGCTCCTGGGCAAGGGGCTCCGGATAATGTCCATGCCGATGCGGGATGTCGAACCTATCGGCGGGCTATGTGAGGCATCTCGCGACTAGCGGCGTCTGATGGTTTGGATTCATGGCGTTCGCTCAAGCTCGCGGCCTCTGGAGACCGCTCGCGAGGCTACAGACCGTCTCGGCGATCAGATGACCCAAGCTCGGCATGCTTGCGAGAAAGCGCGTGTACTCCGAGGCTTTCCGGATGGGAGACCACATGACGACGCCGCTAGTCGGGAAGCGCCACACACGATGCCGCGGTCCCCTGAACCGCGGCGCGCAGCGCAGGTCTTCGTCCCGCACCCAACAACCTGCCGATCACGACAGATCGCCTTGCGCCTTGGCGCGGGCGAGCGCATTGGCGAGGCTCTCCTCGATGGTCCAGCGGGGGCCGCCGCGCCTCAGCTGGTCGAGCGCGCTGGCGACAGCGGCGAGGAGATCGGGGGTATTGGCCGGGCAGATCTCCTCGGAGTGCCAGTCGCCGCTGAACGGCTCGCCGATGGCCTCGAAGGGGGCGGCGCCGGCCCTCTTGCGGGTCTCCTCGGCGAAGAATTCCGCGAGCTCCGCGCTCGGCGCGCTGATGTTGATCGCGTAGCGTCGGCTCTCAATGAAGCGCACGCGATAGACGTTGGGGCTGTGCATTCGGTCCTCCATTCCGCGTTGGGGGGCGCGCGGCGACGGCTCGACGCTTGGCGAGCCTGGGTGGGCACTGAGTCCGGTGCTATTGCCGCGCCGAGCCGGGCGAACGCGCGCCAGGCACAGAGCAGCCGCGACGTCAGGCGCCAGCGGGCGTAGGTCCCGGATTGGAGGCCCAACGACGGACGTGAGCCTCGGCGCCGGTGTGCTGCTCGCGCAGCCGATAGGGGATGCCCTGCTCGTCGAGGCGCTTGAGGAAGCGCGGCATGTCGCAGTCCTCTTCAAGGGCGAAGGTGTCGTCGCGCACGTAGCTGCATTGGGAGAAATCCGAAGGTGACATCCCGGCCTCGGCGAGGTCGCCGCGGCTGACGATGAGCCAGCCGTGGCCGGGGTCCTGGAGGTAGGTGAACGTGCGCGGATCGAGTGCCTCGGCGGGCACGAGGCGGACCCTGTCGCGGGGGTGGGCCGCGAGCCAGGCGCGGGCGTCCGCCTCCGTGTCGGCCAAGTGGACGAGACTGGGCATTCCGAGGTCGTCATGAAGCATGGCGACCTGGCCGGGCCGGGGCTTGTCGAGGATGGCGAAGGAGAGCGGAGATGTCACGGCAAAGACACGATACGCCTTGACGACGGTCACGTCGGCAGTGCCGAAGTCGCCGACATGAAGTGTGAAGGAGGCGGGCAGGCCATTCTTCTGCGGCGCCTTCCGCACCAGCCGCCCCGTGCAGTTGCTGGACCTCCAGGCGGCGTGCTTGCGGCGGTGGCGCGCGGGCGGCTCGACGGCACCGTCGGAGAAGCGGACGAGCGCGCCGAGCGGCGCGGCGTCATGGAGCTGCTGCGCCGAAAGCGGCGTATGGGACATGGGGAGACCTCCTTGAGGATGCGACGGCGAGCGAGGGAGCCTCTCTCCCCCGGCCCTGCCGTCGCCCGCCCCTGCCCCCCACCTCTTGCTCTGCGAGCTGCCCGGTGAGGAACAGTACGGCGCCTCGCGACTGGCGGCGTCCGATGGTTGGGGTTCACGTCGAGGGAAGGCTGGCGAGGTCCGGCTTGCTCGCTATCTGCCGCCCGCAAGCGTCCTGTCCGGCTATCGCGTGGTCGCGACGACACCATGCATCGTTCGCGGTAGCTCCGAGGGCGTCCGGCTCGCGTACATCGAGCGGGAGCGGTGGAGCCTCGGCACGAAGCGTCCTCCCCACGGGGATAGCGGACACGAAGGAGACGCTGCTGCATTCATGAGCGGAGCCGGCCGCGCTTCCGCCGTGGTGTCCCGGGCGGCGCCGAGCCGACCACCCGCGCCAATGCCGCCTCCATGGCCTCGCGGTCGATCACGTTCGGGTCGCGGCGGCCGAGCCAGCCGACGAACTCGGCGTGGCGCTTGTGCGCCGGATCCGACATCGCATCCAGGTAGTCGGCATAGCCCCACGGGCCTCCGATGTCCTCGGGCGGACATCGGCCTTTGGCGTCGAGAAGGCGCGGATAGTCGTCCCATGGCTCGGCCGTGAAGCGCCGCTCGACTTTGATCGTATGACGCCAATCGTCGCCGAAATCGTAGGTGTAGCGCAGCAGCTTGAAGCCCGGCATGGCCAGGACATCGGCAAGCGTAGCGACCCGCGAGTCGCGGATGTGCATGCCGAGATCGAGGTCCTCGGGCGGCGGCAGGCCCCAGCGCACGTCGTCGGTGAGCCGCAGGTAGAAGGCATACATGTGATAGTTGTCCCACGGCATGATCGCCTGGATCGCCTCGTGGAGCGTGTCGAGCGGGATCGACACCGGCACCTCGATGCGCCGCATCACGGTCGGCTTCACGTGGTCCAGCGCGATCTTCAGGCGGGCGATCTCGATGGGGGACGACATCGATGTGGCCTTAGCGTGGCTAAGAGGCATCAA
Source organism: Hyphomicrobiaceae bacterium (assembly GCA_036555805.1). Lineage (GTDB taxonomy): Bacteria > Pseudomonadota > Alphaproteobacteria > Rhizobiales > Hyphomicrobiaceae > AWTP1-13. The sequence continues at coordinate 6,694 of DATBKR010000484.1, forward strand.
GGCACCGCCGGCAGCAGACGACGGACGAGCGCCGCGGTCTGCGGAAGGCCGGAGCGCGCGAGGCTGTCGGCGTATTGCGCCACGGTCATCGGCGGCGCGAGGAGGTTCTGCCGGACCCGTTCGATCACCGGCAGCACCGCGGTGGGTCGGGCCGTCAGCATCGCGACGAGGAAGGTGTCGGGGTGGGTGGCTGTGAGAGGCGGCTGCAGCCGGTTGAGCGCAGCCTCGGGAAAGTCGCCCAGGTTGAACGTGAGGATGGTTTCGCAACCGCCGTGGTGCGCGGCGAGCACGACGTGCGCGTCGTCGGCGTCGGGAAGATCGACGGCGACGGTCGGGGGATCGGGTGGCAGGACCCAGGCATCGGGGAGCGCGGCGGTCATCGCGGTCACCAGACGGAGGGCTTTGGCGCCGGTGTATTCGGGGCGGGTGCGCACCAGCGCGCGCGAGAGCTCGTCGAGGACGGTCGGGGACCAGCGCAAGCCGATGACGGCCTCCAAGGCCAGCTCGATGAGGATGTCGCGGGGCGCGCTGGCGTAGAGCACGTTGGCATCCGCGAAAACGAGCGGCCTCTTGGAGGTCATGCGCCGTGGCCGTCGTCGGACTTGAACGCGTCCTTGCCGGGCGGAGGCCCCTCGACCTGGCCGTCCTGGCGCTCGATGGCGTAGAGGTCGTGCATGGCGGCGCGGCTGCGGGCCTGCTGGCGGTCCTTGTAGGCCGCGAGGCTGGGCGTCGGGATGCGGTGGTGGTTGCCGACCATGCGGCACGGCAGGGTGCCGTCCTGGATGAGCTTCATCACGTACGTGCGCGACACGTTGAGGAACTCGGCCGCCTCGTTGGGGGTCATCTCCTCGGGCGTCTCGGTGATGGTGACGTCGTGGCCCTTGGCGAGGCTTGCGAGGACCTGCCGGATGAGGATGGCGGCGTGCGGTGGGAGGGGCACCGTCTCGCCGGTTGCAGGGATGCCGAGCGTCGGTGCGGCGTTGCCGAGCTTGGCCATGATCGCGCGCACGACGGCGGCGGAGCCGCTGGCCTTGGAAGCGGTTGGGGACTGGGACATGAGACCTCCTGTTCCGCTTTAACGTATGGGGTCCATCTGCCGTAATTGCAATACTTGCCGTACTTGATTTATATGTGGGAACTGCTGAGTGTGGTGGCTCGCGGGAACTCTGATCGCCGTCGGCCGGTGCGCCGCCGCCGGCGCTATTTTAGCCGCAGCGGAGCGGTGAAAGGCGGCGCTTACGCGCCGCCCGCCTTGCGGCAGTCGAAGAGCGGGATGCCCATGGCCCTGGCCTTGTCGGCGAGGTTGTCGGTGACGCCGGAGCCCGGGAACACGACGACGCCGATCGGCAGGGCTTCCAGCAGCTGGTCGTTGCGCTTGAACGGTGCCGCCTTCTGATGCCGGGTCCAGTCCGGCTTGAAGACGACCTGGGACACCTTGCGCGCATCTGCCCAGCAGGCGGCGATCTTCTCGGCACCGCGCGGCGTACCGCCATGGAGAAGGACCATGTCTGAGTGCTTGGCCATCACCTTGTCGAGCACGGCCCAGATGCGCTGGTGATCGTTGCAGTCGACGCCGCCGGCGAAGGCGATCCTGGTGCCCTTGGGCAGCAGAACCTGGGCGTCCGCACGCCGGCGCGCATTGAGAAAATCGCGGCTGTCGATCATCGCCGCCGTCATCGCCGCCCGGTTCACCATGGAGCCCGTGCGCGGGCGCCATGCCTGGCCGGTGTGGAGACCATACAGCTCGGCGGCGGTATCGCGGATGAACTCGAAGCTGTTGCGCCGTTCGATCAACGTCAGCCCTTGCGCGACCAGGCGCTCAAGCTCCACGGAGCGGACCTCCGAGCCGTCCTGCTCGCGCTGGCCGGTGCGCTGTGCCCTCTCGTTGTCATCGAGGTCGCGCTCGATCCGGTCGATGCGGCGATGGAACACGTTCACGAGCGACCACAGGAGCGCGTGCAGATCCGGTTCGAGACGCGTGTCGGAGAGCGTCGCCACCAGCGCATCGAACATGTCCGCAAGGGCGCCTTGCAGCTTGGTGGGCTCGGGCAGCGGACGCGGATCGGCCTCATCGTCGTACGGGCGATGGGCATAGAGCGCCAGCTCTTCCAGAAGATGGGCGGTCGGGGACACTGTCCGGGCCGTGTCGGCATCGTCGGTGAAGCGGTCGAGTGTCATGGTGTCCTGCTCCTCGTGAAGCGAGGCCGCGCCCATGCGCGGCCTTCTGGCGATTCCAAAGCCGGGAGCGGCTGAGGCCCGCACCCAAGGGCGAAGCCCGCAGGGCCGGAGCGCAGCGGAGGACGGCGAGCACGGCTTTCTTGTTCCGCGAGGAATGGCGGCAGCCCAAGCGGCGCCAGCCGCGCCGGGGTGCCGACAGGGGAAGAAAGCCGCGCGCAGCCGTTGCGGGGCTCAGCCGCTTCCGGCACCATCGCCATCCTGAAGGCCGGGCGCGGCCGACGGCGAGGACGGACCCGACGCCGGCGCGCGCTGGCGCAGCCGTGGGCCCGGGCGCTGGTTCACGATCAGGAATCGCGCGACGTCCTCGGGGTCAAGCTGCACACGCAGAGATGCGGCAAGAGGCTCGCGGCCGAGGGTGGTGAGGTCCGTGTTGAAGTCGTCCCACTGCGGCGTGAGCACGAGGGCCTCGATGCCCTCCGCGTGGGCACGCGCACCCAGCATCTCCGCGGCACGGCGTCCGACCCGGTCGTTGTCGCGGGCGATGTAAAGCCGCCGCAGCCCGGAGGGCGGGACGAACGCCGCCAGGTGCGTCGCCGACAGAGCCGCGACGGTGGGCAGTGCCGGCAGGACGACACGAAGGGACAGCATGGTCTCCAGGCCCTCGCCGGCGGCCAAGACATCCGTTGCCTTTCCGACGCGCACGCCAGATCCGAGCAGACGCCCCAGCGACCGCCGCGGTGTCGCGATTGGGGCCTTGACCGAGCCGTCGCGGGCGAGCCAGGTGCGCAGCACGCCGGTGACGACGCCGTCGGCATCGGTGACGGCGGCCAGGAGTGCCGGCCAGTTCTCGCGCGGCGCACCCTCGTGGGCGCGGTAGAAGCAGGTGGGATGGAAACGCAGCGCCGGCAGATCGCCCACGTCCGCGATGCCGCGGCTGCGCAGATATGCGGCCGCGAGCGTGCCCGGGATCGGCTTGGCTGAGGCGAACAGCCGCCGGGCCGCCTCGGGCGATCCGCTCGGGACCGGCGGTCGTGCCCGCCCGGAGCCTTGGTACTCCCGCTCCGGCAGACTCAGGAACCGGCGCGCCTCGTCCAGAACGTCGCGGAAGGTATGGAGCCGGCAGGTATGGGCGATCAGGTCGAGCAGGTCGCCATGCTCTGACGTCGAATAGTCCACCTTATGTGCAATTGCACATAACACCGAAAATGTTGCGTAGCTCGTTATGTTGCGGCGGTCGCCGCAGGCGCTTTGGTTGTGGATGATTGATCGGCTTCTACGCAACATAATTTTCTGCACGACACCCTGCCGCCAGTGTTGCGCCTCCATCAACAGGGGGACG
>DATBKR010000485.1:0-13937 GCA_036555805.1 Hyphomicrobiaceae bacterium
TGGCAGTCGATGATCATCGGCGGTTCCCCTGTCGGAAGGGGTCAGACCCTGTGGGTCTGACCCCATAGCTCCAACGCAGTATTATAGTGTCCACAACCAACATCAAGGTCGCGCCATGGTGTCAGACCCGGAGGAGTCTGACACCTATCCCCACACCTCGCGTGCCGTCTCGACAACAAGCTCGAGCTTCCCGCGCTGGTGCTCCGGGGTCATGGTCTCGCCGCCGATGCCGCTGGAGAAGCCGCACTGCGGGCTCAGCGCCAGCTGCTCCAGGGGCGCGAAGCGGGCGGCCGAGGCGATGCGGCGCTTGAGGTCGTCCTTGGATTCCAGTTCGGGGCTCTTGGTGGTGACGAGCCCCAGCACGGCGATCTTGCCCTTGGGCAGGAAGCGCAGCGGCTCGAAGCCGCCGGCGCGCGGGCTGTCGTATTCGAGGAAATAGGCGTCGACTCCGATGTCATTGAAGAGCAGGTCTGCGACCGGCTCATAGCCGCCCTCCGCCACCCAGGCGCCGGCGAAGTTGCCGCGGCACAGGTGCATGGCCACAACCATGTCCTTCGGCCGGGCGGCGATGGCCTCGTTGACGAGTCTCGCGTAGGTGGCGGGCAGCGCCTCCGCGTCCTCGCCAAACCCCGCCACCTCTTTCCTGAGGTTGGGATCGCACAGGTAGGCAAGGTTCACTTCATCGATCTGCAGGTAGCGGCAGCCGGCGGCGGCGAGGTCGGCGATCTCGGCGCGGTAGACGGCGGCGAGGTCGGAATAGAACTCGGCGATGTCGGGATAGGCCCTGGCATCCACCGCCTGCCGGCCGCCGCGGAAGTGCAGCACCGTGGGCGAGGGCACCGTCGCCTTCGGCGTCTGTTTCGTCACCGACTTCAGGAACGCGAAGTCGTCCACGAAGATGGGCCGCGGCCGGCCGAGCGTGCCGGTGACAGCGAGCGAGGCCGGCGACCGCTCCGTCACGCCCTCCGCCGTGTGGAAGCGCACGGCGATCCTGGACGGCGCCTCGGCAACGTTGTCGAGCTTCAAGAGAAAGTCGCGCTGCCAGAAGCCGCGATTGTACTCCCCGTCGGTGATCGAGCGGAGGCCGATCTCCTCCTGCGTCCGCACCACCTCCCGGATCGCCTCCTCCTGCATGCGCCGCAGCTCCTCGGGCGGCATCCTGCCGTCCGCCGCCGCCCTGCGCGCCTCGATGAGCGCGGCAGGCCGGATCAGGCTGCCGACGTGGTCGGCGCGGAACGGCGGGGTGGTGCGAGCAGTCATTGCGGGGTCCGGAATGAGCGTTGGCCAATTCGTTGCCCTAGGCTACGATTGCTATTGACTGATCGCCAGAGAAATGAGGTCGGCCATGGCCTCCACCGGGCGCAGGGTTTGACGCTGGGGATACGGGTGCATGCGACCGCTGGCATTGGGGTACGCCGGGTTCAGGACGTCGGACCTCTCCGAATGGAGAACCTATGGGACGCGGCATCTGGGCTTTCAGGTCGTTGATGGGAGCAGCGCCACTGTTGCGTTCCGCATGGACGATCGCAAGCAGCGGGTCGTGGTCGAGGCCGATGGGGGGCGGGGTGTCAAGTTTCTCGGGTGGGAGGTTGAGGACGCCTCCGCGCTCGATCAGATCGCGGTCAACATAGAGGCTGCGGGCGTTCGGGTGGAGCGCGGCTCGCGGGCGCTGGCGGAGGAGCGGCGCGTCAAGGACCTGATCGTTCTCGCAGACCCGCTCGGGGTTCGAGTTGAGGTCTTCCACGGGGGAGAGGTGGCGGCCGACCCGTTCAGGCCGGGGCGCAACATCTCGGGGTTCCGTACGGGACCGCTCGGGCTCGGCCATGTGGTGATGACGGCGGAGCGGATCGACGAGGCGGTCGCGTTCTATCGTGGCGTGCTGGGCTTCGGCCTGAGCGACTACTACGACCGGCCGTTCCCGGCGCGATTCCTGCACGTGAACGCGCGCCATCACAGCCTCGCCTTCATTCAGTCGGGAAAGACCGCGATCCACCACCTCAACGTGGAGCTCATGAGCTTCGACGACGTGGGCCAGGGCCTCGACCTGACGCTGGCCGAGGAGGGGCGGCTGGCGGTGAGCCTGGGGCGGCACGCCGGGGACTACATGACCTCGTTCTATACCCACACGCCCTCGGGCTTCATGGTGGAGTACGGCTGGGGCGGCAAGAGCATCGACCCGGACACCTGGGTGGCCACTGAGCGCACCATCGGCCCCAGCCTGTGGGGCCACGAGCGCGGCTGGCTGCCGCCGGAGAAGCGCGCCGAGGCCCTCGCGCTGCGGCTCACGAATGCGGAGCAGGGCGAGCGTCGGCCGGTGCAGGTGATGGAGGGCAACTACGAGCTGACGCCGGGAGTCTGCCCGTGGTGGGACGGCATGGTGAAGGCGCAAGTTGCGGGGCGTTGAGCGGACATGCGGACAGTCTGGTGGCGCGCGCTGTACGCGGCAGCATGTCTCCTGACGATGCTGCCAAGCGCAATTGCGGAGGGCTCAATGACCGTATCCCCGATGCCAGCCGACAGGTTCTGGCAGATCGTTGAGCGTGCGGCCAAGTCCGACCATGATCCCGATGCTCATATAGAGGCTCTGCGCACGGAACTGCGAAAGCTCACTCTTGATGAGATCATTTCGTTCGAGGTGGCATTTCGCCGATATCTCAACGAGGCATACACCTGGGACCTGTGGGGCGCGGCGTACGTGATCCACGGCGGCTGCTCCGATGACGGCTTCGAGTACTTCACGCGCTGGCTGGTATCGAGGGGCCGCGACGTCTACGAGACCGCGCTGGCGAAGCCCGACAGTCTGGCACAACGCGATCTGCAGCCCGGTCACTCGGGCGTATGGGAGTTCGAGATGATCTACTACGTCGCGCTGGAGGTCTACAAAGAGAAGGGCGGCGAGGGCGACGTGCGGGATTATTCCGAGCCGGAGGCCGGCGTGGGTGGGCCTGGGCCTTCCGGCGAGCCGTTTTTAGAGGACAGGGAGCATCTGTCTCGGCGATATCCGAAACTCTGGCGGCGCTTCGGAGCGAATCCACTCGGCTGACGCCCTCTCTTTCACAAAATGCACAAGCCGTTGGGTCCACCGGGGAGAGAAATATGACCGACGCGGGCGATGACAAGGCGGAGCGGGAGGACCCCTGGGGGAGCACCGTGCTCGTCGAGTTCGACGACGGCATCGCCTGGGTCTCCATGAACCGGCCCGACAAGAAGAACGCCATGAACCCGGCCATGAACCGGGAGATGAACGAAGCGCTCGATGCCCTGGAGGTGGACGACCGCTGCGGCGTGCTGGTGCTGACGGGAGCGGGCGACTCCTTCTCCGCCGGCATGGACCTCAAGGAGTACTTCCGCGAGACCGACGACAAGCCGCGCATGGTCCAGGTCCGCGCCCGGCGCGACGCCTTTGCCTGGCAGGGCGCCAGGCTCATGAATTTCGCCAAGCCGACCATTGCCATGGTGAACGGCTGGTGCTTCGGCGGCGCCTTCACGCCCATGGCGTCGTGCGACCTCGCTGTCGCCGCCGACGAGGCCACCTTCGGGGTGTCGGAGATCAACTGGGGCATCTTGCCGGGCGGCAACGTCACGAAGGTGCTGAGCCAGCTCATGGGCCGGCGCGCCGCCCTCTACGCCATCATGACCGGCCTCCCCTTCGACGGCCGCAAGGCCGCGGCCATCGGCCTCGTCAATGAGTCGGTGCCGCGGGCTGATCTGCGGGGGCGGACGCGACAGCTGGCCAAGGTGCTGCTGGAGAAGAACCCGACGGTGCTGCACCAGGCCAAGGTGGCATTCCGCAACGTCGAGCATATGCCGTGGGAGGTGGCGCTGGACTACCTTGGCGCCAAGAACGAGCAGGGCATCCTGATCGACCCCGAGCGCGGGCGCCAGCAGGGCCTCAAGCAGTTCCTCGACGACAAGAGCTACCGACCGGGGCTCAAGGCCATGAAGCGCGGGTAACGGGGGTCAGACCCCTCGCCTCCAACCACGACGATGAACTCAACCAACGACACGAGGGGTCTGACCCCGATTTTTGGGCGTCGATGATGAACTCCAGCTTAGACGCGAGGGGTCTGACCCCTTCTGTCGCGCGCCTCCTCAAGCCGCGCGCGGTGGCCATCGTCGGCGCCTCCGACGATCCGCGCTCGATCGGGGGCAACGTGCTCGCCAACCTCAAGCGCGCCGGTTTCGGGGGCCACCTGCACCTCGTCAGCCGCACCAAGGCGGAGATTGGCGGCCACCCGTGCGTGGCCTCCATCGACGACCTGCCGCCCGGCCTCGATGCGGTGGTCCTCAACCTGCCCCAGGAGGCGGTGCTGGACGCCATCGCCGCCTGCGGTCGCCGCCGAGTGAACGGCGCCGTCGTGTTCGCATCGGGCTTCGCCGAGGCGGGGCCGGAGGGCCGGGCGCTGCAGGAGCGGCTCACGGCCCTAGCGCGGGAGGCCGGCGTGCTGGTGAACGGGCCCAACGGCCTCGGCGTCATCAACTACGTCGATGGCATCCCGCTCACCTTCGGCGAGTACCAGCCGATGCCGGAGCTCGCGGCCGGGGTCGGTACCGCCAGCGTCGCCGTCATCGCCCAGAGCGGTGCCGTCGCCAACGCCATCCGCGATTCGCTCGTCGCCTCCGGTCTCAGGGTCACGTTCCTTGTCAGCACCGGCAACGAGGCGGTGCTGAGTGCCGAGGATTTCCTGGCGCCGATCCTCGACGACGCCGCGACAGGTGTCGTCACGCTGTTCGTCGAGCAAATCCGGCAGCCGCGAAAGCTCCTGTGCCTCGCAACCCGCGCCCGCGAACGGGGCAAGCGCCTCGTGCTCATGCAGCCGGGGCGCACCGAGGCCGCGCGGGTGGCCGCGCAGTCGCATACCGGCGCGGTGGCCGGAGATCTCGCCGTTGCCCGCGTCATCCTGGCCCACGCCGGCGTGGCGGTGGTGGACGGGCTCGACGCCCTCACCGATGTGGCGCTGCTGCTGGCCGCGCGGCCCGTCCCGCAGCGTGGCGGCGCCGCCGTCATGACCAACTCCGGCGCGGTGCGCGGCCTCGCCTTCGACTTCGCCCACGATGGCGGCCTGGAGCTGGCGGCGTGGTCGCCCGCCACCGCCGCGGGCCTGCGCGCGCTCTTCCCGCCCTACGCCGCATTGGACAATCCGCTCGACATGGGAACCGCGGCCTTCACGCGGCCCGAGCTGATGAATCGGGCCGCGCAGCTGCTGATCGACGACTCAGGCGTGGGTGCACTGATCGTGGCGATGTTCCCCGGCCGGCCGCCGCAACAGGTGGAGAAGGCGGAGCAACTGCTCCCCGTCATTCGCGGTTCGCCGAAGCCGGTCGCCTTCGTCATGCTCGGCGATCCCCTGCCGCTGGACCCGACCTTCATGGCGATGGTGCGCCGGGAGGGCGCCGCCCTGTTCCGCTCCACCGAGCGGGCCGCGCGCGCCATGGCCGCCGTCAACGCAGTCGCCAGAGCGCTCGCGGCCCCCGACGACGGCCCAGCAGCCGGGGACCGGGCCGGTGGCGGCGAGCCTCTCGATCTCGGCGATCTCCCCGCCGGTTCGGTGGCTGAATACCGGGCCAAGGCGCTGCTGGCCGCCGCGGGCGTACCGGTGCCGCCAGGCGGGCTGGCGACGGACTTGGCGCAAGCCGAAGGGATCGCTAAGCGCGTCGGCTTCCCCGTCGCCCTCAAGGCGCAGGCCGCGGCGCTCACCCATAAGAGCGATGCCGGCGGCGTGATCCTGAACGTGGCGGACGCGGATGCGCTGCGCACCGCCTGGGAGACGCTCTCCGCCAACGTGCGAAGTGCCAGGCCCGGCCTCGCGCTCGACGGCGTGCTGGTGGAGGCGATGGCGCCGCGGCGCGCGGGATCCATCGAGCTGATCGTGGGCGCGCGGCGCGACCCGCATTGGGGCGCGGTGCTGATGCTGGGCCTCGGCGGCATCTGGGTCGAGACGCTGCACGACGTGGCCCTGCTGCCCGCCGGCGCCGGCAAGCCCGCCATCGTCGAGGCCCTCGGCCGCCTCAAGGGCGCCGCCGTCCTGCGCGGCACCCGCGGCGCGCCGCCCGTCGATGTGGCCGGCGTGGCAGACATTGCCTGCATCGTCGGCCGGCTTGTGCAGCGGACGCCCGACATCGCCGAGCTGGAGATCAACCCGCTCCTCGCCCGCCCGGAGGGCCAGGGCGCCCAGGCGCTCGATGCCCTGATCGTCAGGCGCGCCACGCCTCGAAGCCGGGGGTAAGCTCGATCCGTCTTCGTTCAGGGGCAGATGTAGCCTGTACCGTTGGGGTTGGCGAAACAGCCAACCGATTGAGGCAGGAGCTGGCGCGGCAGCCACAGCACCACATCGGGAAAGAAGATGGTGAAGGCGATGGCGGCAAAGAAGACGATATAGATGGGCAGCGAGGCCAGCATGGCCCGCGAGAACCTGATGCCGACGAACTTCGCCGACATGAGCAGGCACAGCCCGTAGGGTGGCGTGATCAACCCGAAGGCCAGCGTCACAATGATCACGACTCCCATGTGCACGGGATTGATGTCGGTCGTCCTGGTCAGGTCGTCGATGAGCGGCATGAAAATGATGATGGCTGGAATCGCATCGATGAAGTCGCCGACGATGACGAACAGCAGCACCAGGAGCAGCATGATCGTGAAGGGGTCGCCGCCGGCCAGCCGCGAGATCCAGTCGGAGACCATCGCCGGACCCCGCAGGTACGCCAGCATCCAGCCGAACATGGAAGCGGCGCCGATGGTGATAAGCGGGATCGAGTAGAGCAGGCCGGTCATCGCCATGTCGCGCGGCAGGTTGCGCAGGTGGCCGGCGTTGAGAAGCGGGATGGCGACGAGCACGATGTAGGCAACCGCGATGATGCCGGCTTCCGTCGGCGTGAACTGCCCGGTCAGAATGCCGCCCATGATGATGACGGGGATCATCAGGGGCACTGCGGCCTGCTTGGCTGTCGTGGCAACCTCGGCAAAACTGGCGCGCCTTCGCTTGATGCCGACCGGTCCGAAGAAGTGGCTGTAGAGCATCAAACCGATGCCCACGAGGACGCCCGGCACGACGCCGCCCAGGAACAACCCCCCGATCGAGACGTTGCCCGTGGCCCCGTACACAACGGCCATGATGCTGGGCGGGATCAGGTTGGCCATCGTGGCGGCCGAGGCGACCAGGGCCGCGGTGAAGCCCTTGTCGTACCCTTCGCGCGTCATCTCGGGAGCGATCGTCCGGCTGAGGACGGCGACGTCGGCCGCCGATGAGCCCGAAATGCCCGAGAAGAACATGCTGAACACGGTGACCACCTGCGCCAGCCCGCCGCGGAAGTGCCCGACCAGCGTCTGCGAAAGCTTTATCATGCGCACCGTGACATTGGCCGATGTCATGAGATCGCCGACCAGGAGGAAGAAGGGCACCGCCAGCAAGGCTTCCACGTCCATCCCGTTGAACAGCTGCGCCATCATCGAGGCGTGGCTGACCGACGTGAACATTGTCACCACCATGACCGAGGCCATCAGCGCAAAAGCGACGGGCACGCCCATGTAGCCGAGGAACAGGAACAGGGAGCCCATCAGGATGATGAGGGCGCCATTGGAACTCACAGCGTGCCCCTCTCCTCGGCGCGTGCGTTGGAAAAGCCGTTGCGCCAGCCGTTCACCATCTGCTCGACGGTGAAGAGGGCGACAAGCAGTCCGCACAGCGGAATGGCAGCGTAGAGGCTCGCAATAGGGGTCATCGACGGCATGCGCAGGCTCTTGAAGCCGTCGAGGAAGTTCAGGCAGCCGAAGTAGACCATGCACAGCGCCACGCTCAGTACAACGAAGCGGTTGAACATCTCGAAGAACGCGCGCCGCCCCCCGGTCATCGATTCGGCGAGCACGGCGAGGTACAGGTGGTCGTTGCGACGCGTGGCTGCGGCGACCCCGATGAAGATGCCGTAAATGAAGAACGTCATCGTCGCCTCCTGCACCCACAGCCAGGGACGGCCGATGGCGCGCGTGACGATGTCGGCCAGCACCAGCGCGCTGAAGCCGGTGATGGCGATCCCGCCCAGGATCATCAGGACATTTTCGAGAGGGTCGAGCGCGCGCCACTTCAAGTGGCGCTGCTCCTGCAAGACCAGCCCGTCGAAGCTCATGGTGCTAACGTCCGGCGACCGCTGTTCCCTGCGCGCCTCCCGGTATCACTGCACGCCGCGCACGAGTTCGAGCATCTTCGTGGCGTGGGGACCGAGATCCTTGGCAAGCCGGTCCTGGATCGGCTTGCTGATCTGCTGGAAGCCGGACTTATCCACGTCCTTGACGATCTTGACACCGATCTTCTGGAGCTTGGCCAGCGCCTCGTGCTCGAGCTTGAAGGCGATTGCCGGCTGCTTATGGCTGATCTCGTCGGCAGCCCCCTGCACCCACCCCTTCTGCTCGTCGCTCAGGCTGCTCCAGGCCTTGTCGCTCACGAACAGAGCCGCGTTGTTGGCCTCGTGCTCGGTCAACGACAGCACGGGAGCGGGTTCATAGTGCTTGTTGATGAGGTAGTTGTTGATGCCGTTCTCGGCCATGTCGACCACGCCGGTCTGCAGCGAGGTGTAGACCTCGCCGAACGGCATGTGCACGACCTGGGCGCCATACGCCGGAAACAGGGTGTCCTCGGTCACCGTTGCCTGCACCCGCATCTTCACGCCCTTGAGGTCGGCCACCTTCTGCACCGGCTTCTTGCCGTAGATGTGCCGCAGGCCTTGCGAGCCCAGGGCCAGCATGTGCGCGCCTTTGATCTTCGCGGCGTAGAGCTCCTTCATGCCCGCAATCACCTTCGGATCGCCGAGCGCCTTGATGGCATGCGCCTCGTCACGGAAGATGAAGTGGATGGAGAATACGCCCGACTCGGGCTGGGCGGTCGAGGCATTGGCGGTCGACAGCAGCACGAAGTCGATGTCGCCCGTCTGCACTTTCTGCATGGTCTGCGCTTCGGTGCCGAGCTGGGCGCTGGGGTACTGGTTGGTCGACAATGTGCCGTTGCTGAGCGCCCGCAGCTTCTTGTCGAACAGCTCCGCGCCGGCCCCGTAGCCGCTGGTCTTGGGCTGGTCGTAGGCGAAAGAGAACTCGCGCTTCTGGGCGATTGCGGACGTGGACGCCAGTGCCGCCCCAATGCCGAGCAGAATGCCGAGCATTCTCCGGGAATACCCTGAGACCATCATGGTGCGCTCCTCCTTGCCGCCGCCTCTACCGGCCGGCTACTACATCACTGCATCCGGCCGCGCTCGGTGTCCACGATTTGCGGCGTGGGGACGGGAGCGGCGGGCGCCGGCTCCACGGCCTCGCCCGCGCGGTCGGCCGCATCGCGCCGCTTGACCAGCCAGTAGCCGATGAGCAGCAGCACCGGCACGCAGGCCGCGGCTCCGACCAGCTCGTCGGGGGAGAGCAGGACAACGAGCGACAGCCCGGCCAGCGGCAGCCGAACGGCCCTGTCGGCCAGGGCGTCGTCGGCGAACCGCGCCTGCAGGCTGAAGGTAATGCCGATGGTGGCGGTGAGAATGAGCGCCGCGGCGCTGAACTGGGCGAGGCCGGGCTCGATCACCAGCTCGGGATGCACGAACACGCCGGCCATCAGCGTGAACAGGGAGACGCAGATCTGCAGCGCCCGGCTCAGGGTGGTGTAGAAGGACGCATTGGCGATCTTTGCCGTGACGGCGGCCACCAGCGAGGTGGGCGGCGTCAGCTCGCCCCAGACGCCGAGGAAAAAGGCGAAGAAGTGCACCACCCACGGGTTGACGCCGACCCGGATCATGGGCGGCGCGATCACGATGGCCACCAGGATGTAGGTGGGCGCCGGCGGCAGGCCGGTCCCGAGCACCGCGCCGAACACGAAGGCGAGGATCACCATCGCCGCCAGATTCACGCCGGCGAGATCGATGAGCAGCGCGCCGAGCTTGGTCGGCACGCCGGTAATGACCAGCGCTCCCGTCATGATGGCGAGGGTGGCCAGCAGCAGCGTCAGGTCCGCCGTCATCTCGATGTAGGCGTCGAGGAAGTTGCGCACCGGGCGGATGAAGGCCTCGAGCGACCCGCCGTTCTCCGCCACCGCGAAGGCGGCGTTGACCGCGAGGAGGAGCGATCCGATGCCGACGAACGCGTAGAGCGCGGCGAACTGCGGCGCCAGGTTCCACGCCGCCATCATGGCCACCAGACCAGCGATCACGCCGAGGAACGCGGCGAGGTTGATGACGTCCCGCCACGACAGCGCCTCGCCGGCGCCAGCCACCAGCCGCAGGCGGTGGCGCAGCGCCAGCAGGTAGACCGACACCGCCACCGTCGCGTAGTAGATCAGCGCCGGCACGTAGCCGCGCGCGACCACCTCGAAATAGCTCTTGCCCAGGAACTCGGCCATCAGGAAGGCCGCCACCCCCATCACCGGCGGCATCAGCTGGCCACCCAGAGAGGAGGCCGATTCGATCGCCGCGGCGGTCGCCGGCGGCATGCCGGCGCCGATCATGGCGGGGATGGTGGCCGAGCCGATGGTGATGGCGTTGGCGGCCCCGCTGCCGCTCACGGTGCCGACGCACATGGAGCCCACCACCGCCGACTGCGGCAGCGCGTGCGGCGAGCGGATAGCGACCCGCTTGGTGGCGCGCAAGAGCGACTCGATGGCGCCGAAGCCCCGCAGCGCGCTGAGCACGAGCAGGAACGCCGCGATCACCGTGAGGGCGATCTGCGGCAGGTTGGAGAACACGCCGGTGGCGGTCTCGACGCTCATGGCGGTGCCGACGCGCCACCAGGAGAGGCCCGCGTGCGAGAGCATGCCCGGCACCATGTAGCCGTAGACCGCATAGAGGATCAGGATAATGTTCAGGACGAAGAGGGGCATGTGGCGCTTGCGCGAATATTCCATCACCAGCGCCGTCATCGCGGTGCCCATGAGCAGGTCGGTCCAGTTCCAATACCCCACCCGCTCCGTGCCGAGCGCGTAATACTCGGTGTGCATATAATAGGCGACCGCGAGCGCCAGCGCGATGTAGACCGCGGCGATGGCGAGATTGGCCGCGAACGGCAGGCGCGGGTAGAGGTCGTTTTCGCGCAGGCTGCCGAGCACGAACAGCGCGAAGGTGACGGGCACCAAGGTCATCGCCAGCAGCGTCGGGCCGCCGTCGCTGGTCCAGAAGTAATGAAAGAGGTAGAGGAAGAAGCCGATCGCCACGACGTAGTAGACGCATTCGACGATAAGTCGCAGCCGCTGGTTGGAACTCTCGGTCATGGCGTGCTCGTCCGATCATTCAAGCGAGGGGCGCCCCGTTGGCGCCCCCGTAGTGTCAAGGTGGCCTTCCCCTTCGGCTAGTTCGTCGCGATCTTGGAGTCCCACTTGGCGTCCCAGACGCCCTTTTCCCGCATCCACTTGGCAAGGCCCGGATGGATGGGCACGAGATCGACCGACGAGGTCACGCCGCGCGCCTGGAACCCCTTCATGTCCTTGGCGATCTGCGTGAAGGTGGGGTCGACCTTGGCCAGGTCGGCGGCGTTCCTCTCGATGATGGTCAGCATCTTGTAGACCTCGGCCTCGGGCACATCGAGGCCGACGTCGAAGCTGTAGTAGAACGGCAGCTCGAGGACCTTGTCGGCATGGACGTCGCGGTGGAAGACCTTGGGGCTCACCTCCACCACGGTGAAGCCCTGTTTTTTCAGCACCGCGATCTCCTCGGGGCTCGGATTGAGCACCGCCCAGTCGGCGGCGAGCGACGCCTCGGCCAGCCACGGCGGCGGCGAGCTCTCCGAGCCCGTGTAGATGGTCATGGCATCGATGGCGCCCGACTCCAGCTGCGAGCCGGCCGTGGCGAGATCCACCTGCACGTAGTTGAACTTCACGCCCAGCGCGTTGAGGGCCCGCTCGGTCTGGGCCCGGGTGTCGAACGGCAGCGGCCCGGTGAACACGCGCTTGCCGGCAAGGTCGGCCCACGACTTGATCTTGTCCTTGTTGCGGACGTGCACCGCGAGCCCGACCTCGATGGTGTTCGACCAAAACGACTGCAGCGGCATGCGCTGGATGTGCGCCTTGAAGCCCTTGAAGCGGGCGGAATCGCTGGCCAGCTCGTGGAAGGCCACGTCGGACCCGTAGAAGCCGTCGAGCTGCTTGGTGGCGAAGCCCTTGACGGTGGCGACTGCCCCGGCGGTGGGCAGCACGGAAATGCGGTACTCCGGCATCTCCTTGTTGAGCACGCCGGACAGCGCCACCATGGCCTTGTGACCGGCAGTCCCGACCGGAGGTGTGCCCCACTTCAGGTCCTTGGGTTGCGCTTGCGACCAGGCCACCGGGGCCATCGCTGTGGCCAGGGCGGCGGCGACGATCAGAACTCGCGTCAGCATGGGCGTTTCCCCCTTTTGATGGGTGTGTTTCCTTCTGAGCCGGCTCCGCTTCGCCGAACGCGGCGAGCTGCCGGAGAGCCGGGTCTGTTCGTGCGTCGAGGTCCTCCGATGCCGGGCGACGCACCGCCTCAGCATAACGCGTGATCGCAGGCCGTCCACTGTCGTCGTCGGAAAGGGGCTCGCGCACCGTTAACCGGGCCAGACTGCGGCGCCCCTCGCTCGGTCAGGTCCCGACCTGCAGCGGCGCCCGCAGTTTGCGCAGGCACGCGATCACGGACAGCGCCGTGATGCGGCCGGTCCTGGGGTTCTCGCTCGGAATATTGGCGATGGACATGGTGAAGCTCGCCGAGTCCGCGACCACCTCGATCGTGTGTGTGTTGCGGTCGAGCGAGGGGTCCGCCCAGATCTCCAGCCTGGTGTCGTCGACCCCGATGCCGGCGAGCCCGAGTGCCACGGCCACGTTCAGGTTGGCAGGGAACCCGACGGCCGCCTCGCGCGGGCTGCCCGTGAAGATGCGCATCGGCTCGGTGATGGATTCGATGTCGATACCCCTCTCGGCCAGGAACGGCGCGCCGGCGAGGCCGCGCACGGGCTTGCGGGTGATCATGCGCACGGACTGGATCTTGCCCTGCGCCGCCGCAACCACTGCGTCGAGCCCGATCAGCGCCCCCGTCGGCACGATGATGCGGCCGCCCTCTTCCCGCGCGAGGTCGACGAGGTCCATGTGCGTCAGCAGAGCGCCGGCGCTGAGCACGACCACCTGCTTGCCCTTCGTCAGGAACGGACGCGCGATGGCCGGCAGCAGCGCCGCCGGTGCGCATTCGACGACGAGATCGGCATGGGGCTCCAGCGCCTCGATGGCGACGACCGGGGCCTCGATCCCGATCGCCGCCAGCCGCTCGCGGGCGCGTTGCCTGTCATTGGCCGACGCGGCAGCGAGCGTGAGACCGGGAATGCCCTCCTGCAGCGCGGCGGCCACCTTGAGGCCCACCGCGCCGACCCCGGCCAGCGCCACGCGCAGCGTTCCGGTGTCAGACGACATGCGCTTCAATCCTCCTGGTCATCCGCAGTTCGAGACAATCTCGCTTGTGCTTCGGGCGCTGGGGCTGCGTCTCCGGGCTGAGCCGGCGAACGATTCCCCGAACGAGCCCGCCGCTTAGGGCGAGCATCATGCCGTCGTCGTCTTGATGTCGATGAACTTGATGTCGGGATTGCGCTCGGCGGTCCATTGCAGGTTGAAGGCCGAGGAGGCCAGGAATACGTGGGCGCCGTCGAGGTCGGTGGCCACCGTCGAGCGGTTGCGCTCCACGAAGCGCGCCAGCGTGCCGGCGTCGTCGGACTGAATCCACCGGACCGTATCGCATGGTGCCGGGTCGAAGCCGGTCTGCAGGCCGTATTCGTTGAGCAGGCGGTCGGCCAGCACGTCGAGCTGCAGCGCGCCGATCACGCCGACGACGGGCGGCGAGCCGTCGAGCGGGCTGAACACCTGCACCACGCCCTCCTCGGCCATCTCGCGCAGCGCCTCGCGCAGCTTCTTGGCGCGTATCGCATCCTCCAGGCGGATGCGGCGCATGATCTCCGGGGCGAAGCTCGGGATGCCCAGAAA
>DATBKR010000486.1:0-6596 GCA_036555805.1 Hyphomicrobiaceae bacterium
CCATGGGCAAGGACACCATGAAGAAGGACGGCATGATGAAGAAGGACGAGATGAAGAAGTAGTGCTGTCAGGACGGGGCTGGTGGGCCATCGGGCTCCGTTGCCGCATGTCGGGAACGGTGCCCCTGAAGCCCGTGGCGGACGCAGCACGATCGGTCAGGAAATCGGGAATGTTCCAGCGGCGCAACTTCTCGAAGTACCAGGAGCGCAATCCGCCATAACGAGCGCAGATGCGATCGGCACGACGGCAGTCTGGCTCCACGGCCAGACTGCCGGTCGGCAAGGCTGGTGGCCCAACTCTCAGGTACGACTCATTTGGCGTAGGATTCGAGGTATCCGCAGGACGTGCAGCGATAGGTCGTGATCGGCAACCGCTTCTTGCGCGAGCCCAGTTTCAGGAATAGCCGAGCAAAATATTCAGGTCGCCCTTCGACCCACTCACCTACTGTTAGAGTGCTGCGGTCGAGCGGGAAGCCTTCCTGCATCGGCCGCTTGCATTTCGGACAAGCAATCTCGCCATCGGCCAAGCTGGCACCCTCCCGACACCGGCCGCCATCCTACTCCTTCCGTTCCGGCACGGCGAGCCGGATGTGCAGCTCGCGGAGCTGCTTCGGCGTGACCTCGCCCGGCGCGCCCATCAGCAGGTCCTGCGCCTGCTGGTTCATGGGGAACATGATGACGTCGCGCAGGTTGGTGGCGCCGGCGAGCAGCATGACGATGCGGTCGATGCCCGGCGCGATGCCGCCGTGCGGAGGCGCGCCGTACTGCAGGGCCTTCAGCATGCCGCCGAACTTGGCCTCCAGCACGTCGCGGCCGTAGCCGGCGATGGCGAACGCCTTCACCATCACCTCGGGCAGGTGGTTGCGGATCGCGCCCGACGACAGCTCCACGCCGTTGCAGACGATGTCGTACTGGAAGGCCTTGATCCCGAGCAGCTCCGCGTTGGACTTGGCGGCCTCCAGCGCGGCGAGCCCGCCCTGTGGCATGGAGAACGGGTTGTGCGAGAAGTCGATCTTCTTCTCCTCCCCGTTCCATTCGAACATGGGGAAGTCGACGATCCAGCAGAACTCGAACCGGTTCTCGTCGATCAGGTTCAGTTCGCGCCCGATCAGAGTGCGCGCCTCGCCGGCGAACTTGTAGAACCTGTCGGGTTTGCCGGCGGCGAAGAACACCGCATCGCCCACTTTCAGACCCAGCTGCTTCTGGATGGCAGCAGCGCGCTCCGGACCGATGTTCTTAGCGATCGGCCCGGCACCGCCTTCCTCGCCCTCGCGCCAGAAAATGTAGCCGAGGCCTGGCTGGCCCTCCTTGATGGCCCAGTTGTTCATGCGATCGCAGAACGCACGGCTTCCGCCGCCGGGCGCGGGGATCGCCCACACCCGCGCCTTCGCGTCCTTCTCGATCATGGCCGCGAACACCTTGAAGCCGGAGCCGCGGAAGTGCCCGGTCACATCTGCCATGGCGATGGGGTTGCGCAGGTCCGGCTTGTCGGAGCCGTACTTCTGGATCGCCTCGTCGTAGGGGATGCGCGGGAACCTCTGCGTCACCGGCCTTCCGCCGCCGAACTCCTCGAACAGGCCGCGCATGACCGGCTCGACGGCCGCGAACACGTCCTCCTGTTCGACGAAGCTCATCTCCAGGTCGAGCTGGTAGAACTCGCCGGGCGAGCGGTCCGCCCGCGCGTCCTCGTCGCGGAAACAGGGTGCGATCTGGAAGTAGCGGTCGAAGCCCGCGATCATGATCAGCTGCTTGAACTGCTGCGGCGCCTGCGGCAGGGCGTAGAACTTGCCGGGATGCAGCCGCGACGGTACCAGGAAGTCGCGCGCGCCCTCCGGGCTGGAGGCCGTGAGGATCGGTGTCTGGAACTCGAAGAAGCCGGCCTCGCGCATGCGCCGGCGGATCGAGCCGATGATCTCGTTCCGCAGCATGATGTTGGCATGCAGCGTCTCGCGCCGCAGATCCAGGAACCGGTACTGCAGGCGCAGGTCCTCCGGGTAGTCCGGCTCGCCGAACACCGGCACGGGGAGCTCCCTGGCGGCCGAGAGCACCTCGATCTCGCTCGCCACCACCTCGATCTCGCCGGTCGCCAGCTCCTCGTTCACGGTCGATTTGCCGTCGATGACGGGCCGGTTGCGCACCTTGCCGTCGACGCGGATCACCCACTCCGAGCGCACCGTCTCGGCCGCCTTGAACGCCGGACTGTCCGGGTCGGCCACCACCTGGGTGATGCCGTAGTGGTCGCGCAGGTCGACGAACAGGAGCCCGCCGTGGTCGCGCACGCGATGCACCCAGCCGGACAGGCGCACGGTCTTGCCCACGTCACCTTTTTGTAAGGCCCCGCAGGTATGGGAGCGATAGCGGTGCCGGGCGGCCACAGCGCCTGCCCTCGCCGCGCCGATTGCCTCAGCCCCTCTTGCCTCAGCCCCTCTTGCCTCAGCCCCTCTTGCCTCAGCCATGACACCCCTGACCAGTATCGAGTTCGCGTCCGCGTTGCGTGCGGAAAGACCCGCGGAAAAGCACATGGTGGCCGCACCTTGTCAAGCCGACGGGTGCGCGCCGGCCGCAGCGGGGACAAGGCTAACGCCGGGTTGCGGAGAGGGGGACGGGCGTTTGCAGGGGATCGGGCAGAGTGTAATCGCCGGCTGGATGGCGGCCGGCGCGCCGCCGCGCGCAGGGACCGCGCGCCGCCGGGCCCATATCGCGACGCTCGGGCTCGCGGTGCTGGCGCTCGCCAGCGCGCCTGCGGCGGCCCAGTCGCTGGGCGCGGGCCCAGCCGCGGTCGCCGGCCACAACAAGGCCACCGAGGCGCCGCACGGGCCACTGCTGGCTGTCGTGTCGGTCGCCAGGCAGCGCGTCGCCGTCTACGGCCAAGCGGGCCTCATCGCGCAGAGCGCCGTCTCCACGGGCATGCCGGGCTACCGCACCCCGACGGGCGTGTTCTCGATCCTGCAGAAGCGGCGGTATCACGAGTCCAACATCTATTCCGGCGCCCCCATGCCCTACATGCAGCGCCTCACCTGGTCCGGCGTCGCGCTGCATGCCGGCGTGCTGCCAGGCTACCCCGCCTCGCACGGCTGCATCCGGCTGCCGCACCAGTTCGCGGTCGAGCTGTGGGGGATGACCAGGGTCGGCACGCGCGTCGTCGTGGCGCCGGACGATCCTGCGGTGCTGCCCATCGAAGATGCGCGCCTGCCGGTGCCGCGGTTCGGGCCAGGCCCGGCTGGCGACGAACCTCCGCACGACGAGGCAGAGGCGCGCGGCCCCGCGTTGACCGCCGCCGTCGGCCTGAAGGTGACCGATGCGGAGGACGAGCTCGCGTCGCGCGGCATGCGCCTGCTCGCTCCCCTGCAGCGCGTGAAGGCGGCCAGGGCCTTCGCGGTGCGCGATGCGTCCGACAAGGCCAGGGCGGCGAAGCTGGCAGCCCGAGCCGCAGCGGCCATCGCCGCCGAGGCCGGCCGCGGAGAAGCCGCCCTGCGCGGCGCGGAGACGGCCCTCGCCGCGGCCGTGCGCCGGCAGGAAGCGGCTGCCAGGGCGATGGCGGCTGCACCGGCGGACACGCCGGCCGCCGAGCGCGCCGGCGACGCGCTGGCCGCCGCGCAGGAAGGCCTCGACGAGGCGCAAAGGGCGGCCGATGCGGCGTGGCTCACGCAGACGGCGCTGCGCCAGGAGGCTGCGGAAGCGGAAGCGGCGGCCGCGCAGGCCGCCGACGCGCGCAGCGAGGCCGAGGCGCTCGTGAGGGCCTCCGAACGCGCCGCCGAGCCAATCTCGATCTTCGTCAGCCGCAAGGCGGGGCGGGTCTTCGTCCGGCAGGCCTGGACTCCCATTCACGATGCACCCGTGCGCGTTCTGGACGGCCCGCCGCTGGGCACACACGTCTACGTGGCGATGGCAGCCTCCGACGACGGAGCGGCGTTGAGCTGGCTCTCCGTCTCCCTCCCGTCGCCGGCGCCCGCGGCGCATCGCCCGCGCGAGCGCCGGGGCCAGCCCGCATCGGCCGCTGCGGCGGCCGGCCACGAGCATGAGACCGCCGCGGGCGCGCTCGCGCGCTTCGAGCTTCCGGAGGCGACGCGCCGGTTCATCGCCGACCGGCTGTGGGCAGGCGCCACGCTGATCGTCTCCGACTACGGCGCCAGCGGCGAGACGGGCGCCAGCACCGACTTCATCGTGCTCACACGCTGACGTTGCGCGTCCGGCGGTCGTGCACAGGCCCGCGTCGCTGCGGACTGCGGCGTTTCCGCCTCGTGGCTGCCTTGTGCTAGCCTTCCTGCGGGGCTATTGCCGACGCATTGCGAAGGGCAGGACAGCCGGACGAGCCCGTGGCTTCTGGTCCGGCACCGGGGGAAGTTCGATGCGCAAAGTGCTCGCGGGCGTTTTCGTCGCCCTCGTCGTTGTCGGCGTCGGCGGATATTTCGGTGTCACGTATTGGGCGCAGTACGTCGTCACGCGCGAGGTCGATGCCGCGCTCGACCGCTGGCGCTCCCGCGGCGGGATGGCCACGCGCGGCGCGGTCGCGTTCGACCCGTGGACGCGGACCGTGAGAATCGCGGATGTGGCGCTCGCATCGCCCGCGTCGCCGGACGACAAGCTCTCGATCGCGCAGGTCGTCGCCACCGGCGTGGACAGGTCCGGCGGGGCAAGCCGCCTCGACCTCATCGACCTGGAGATCAACGGCGCGTTGCCGGGCGTCATGCAGGCGCGGGTGGAGCAGAAGGCCCCGCGCGTCACCTTCACGAGGTTCTCGGCGCGTCCCTCGGCGCCGCACGCGGGTGCCGGCCCGTTCGAGACGATGCGCATCTGGCTCGAGCAGTTCAGCACCGTCGCGGCGCAGACCATCGAGGTGCCGTCGCTCGCCGTGACGATCGCCCCGGCACCGGGCGACGACCGGCCGGATGCAGCGGGCACGGCGGAATATGCCTATACCAACCTCGTGCTGCGCGACGTGGCCGACGGCCGCGTCGCGGAGGCGACGGTCGACGGCGTCGCGGTGCGCAGCAACACCGGCCGTCGCTACCGGCAGTTCACCCGCGAATTCACCGGCGAAATCGGCAACGCCTCCATCCGCGACATGGACGTGGCCCCGCTGCTGGCGTTCCTCGACCCGTCCCGTCCGGGCCGCGACGGCTACCAGCGCGTCTATCGCCGGCTGTCCGCCGGCCCCTACACGCTGCGCTTCGGCGAGGGCGGCGGCCTCAGCGCGGAGCGGCTGGTGGCCGAGGACATCGGCCTCTACCCGTCCAAGCTGTCGCTCGACGATCTGATCTTCCTCGCCGAGGTCGGCCATCCGGCCGGCAGGCCGCCGACGCCGACGCAGATGAGCATGCTGACCGACAAGACGGCGGGCCTCTACGAAGGTGTGCACGTCGGCAAGCTGGAGATTGCCGGCGTGCGCCTCGACGCGCTGCAGGACTCGATCAAGGTTGCGCGCATTGCGATCAACGGGCTGGACAGCGGCCGGCTTGCCGAGTTCTCCGTCGAGGGCCTCGACGGTGGCCAGATGGCGGGGCGCACCCCGCTCAGCATCGGTGGCCTGACCGTCAAGGGCTTCCAGATCGCCAATCTCTTCCGCACCGCGTCGCGGCTGGTGTCCTCGCCGGAGCGGACGCGGGGCCCCGCGCAGGTGCTGCGGGCGCTGGCCCTGTTCGACGGGGTCGATCTCAAGGAGATCGCGGTGCCGGACCCGGCAACCACACGCCTCGTGCACCTGGAGGCGCTCAACGCGTCGTGGGGGCAGTTCGTCGAGGATGTCCCCTCCCAGGTCCGCCTCTCCGTCAAGGTGCGCGCGCCCGTCAGCGCCGCGGACACCGAGCCGATGATGAAGGCGCTTGCCGCCCGCGGCATCCCCACCATGACCGCCAGCCTCGACCTCGGCGCCAGCTGGAAGGAAGCTGCGCAGACGTTGGAGGTGGCGCCGGCCACCCTGGAGATCGGCGATCTCCTCGCCGTATCGCTGAAGGCGTCGGCCGGCAACGTCCCGCGCGAGGCCTTCTCTCTCGACCCGGTGAAGGCGCTGGCGAGCGTGGCGCTGGTGGAAGCCGGGCGCATCGAGCTGACGCTGCGCGACCTCGGGGCGCTCGACCTGGCGGCGGCCGAGCTGGCGCGTGTCAAGGGAGAGGCGCCCGAGGCCGGGCGCACCCTGCTGGCGGCCTCCTTCGCCCAGAAGGCCGCGGAGTTCGCACAGGCGCCCCCCGAGGCCCAGGCGTTCTTCGACGCCGTCAGCCAATTCGTCCGCACCAAGGGAGAGACGTTGACGATTACCCTGACGCCCAAGGGCCGCATCGGCGTCCTGCAGGTCATCGAGGCGGCGCGGCGCGACCCTCTGGCGGCACTGCTCGCCGACTTCGCCGTGGAGGCGAGGACGGGCAAGTGAGGTATGCGGCCGGCGGCCCAAGCCGGCCATCCCTGGCGCCCTCACTACGAACGGCCTACCACGAATAGCCCACGACTGGCCCCCGACCCGATTGTGCGGCGCGAAAGATACGAGTATAACCGCGCGCCCATGCGTTTGATCACAACGACCCCGGAGCTGAGCGACCTCTGCCGTCGGCTCGGCCAGCACAATTTCGTCGCAGTCGACACCGAGTTCATTCGCGAGCAGAC
>DATBKR010000487.1:0-1979 GCA_036555805.1 Hyphomicrobiaceae bacterium
CGCGGCCACGGCGCGCCGCCACGCGTGCACGATCATCGGCTGCCCGCCGATGTCGGCGAGCGGCTTGTTGGGCAGCCGGGTCGAGGCCAGGCGGGCCGGGATGACAACGAGAGTTGGCGGCATGCGAGGCCTGCTGTGTAGGGCGGACGCGGAGCCTTCCGGCGGCGGGCGACGGGCGACGATTCGCCTCGGCAGACAGCACCTAGAACGGACCTCGGTGCGGTTGCAAGCGCCGGGCGAATTCCTATAGTGGCCGCGCATTGGCGACGCGCCGCTGCGCGGCATCGCACCCGGGGACGCTCACCCGCATGGACGGCTTCGAATTCAACAAGATCGCAGGCGCGGTGCTGTCGGCGATGCTGGTCATGGCGGCTGGCAGCACAGTGCTCGACATCGCCACGTCCAGGCATGGGCACGTGAAGCCCGGCTGGGAGCTGCCGGTCACGGAGGCCAAGCACGCCCCGGTGGGCCAGGCCGAGCCGGCGTTCGACCCCGCCGCCGTCCTCGCGCTGCTGCCGAAGGCCAGCGCCGACGCCGGCGCCGACACCTTCAAGAAGTGCCTGGCGTGCCACACGCCCCATAAGGGCGACCGCAACCTGGTCGGTCCCAACCTGTGGGGCATCGTCGGCCGCAAGGTGGCCTCGGCTCCGGGTTTCGCCTACTCCGAGGCCATGAAGACCCACGGCGGGGAGTGGACGTGGGAGCGGCTCGCCAAGTACCTGCACAAGCCGGCTGACGAAGTTCCGGGCAACAAGATGCTGTTCCCGGGCGTGCCCGACAACGCGGACCTGGCCGACCTGCTCGCCTACCTGCGCAAGCTGTCGGACAACCCTCCGGCGCTGCCGAAATAAGCCGCCACGGCCCCCTGAGACATAGCCCACAGCGCTCGGAGCGCGGCTGCAGCAGCCATACGGTTGGTTCTGAACGCCGTCCATATGCTTGATTGGCAAAGACTTTCGTTAACCTGGATAAATTTTGCCTCAGGCACAATGACGAAGGATTCACTTGGCCCGCTGCCGTAGCGCCGCCATATTTGCGTCTCGTCGCTGATGGCGACCCGCAACAAGCACATCAACGGGGGGCGTCTAGCCGAATGGCCCGAATATTGAGCCTGGTGCTGGCACCGGTCGGATTCCTGCTGGCGCTTCACCCCCTGGTGGCAGCTGCCTCCGAAGCCGCGGAGAGGCACCACGCGCTGTCCCTGATCGGCGCGCCCGCCTACGGGCCGGAGTTCACGCACTTCGACTGGGCCAACCCCGATGCGCCCAAGGGCGGGCGTGTGCGCCAGATGGCGTTCGGCACCTTCGACTCGCTCAACCCCTTCTCCATCAAGGGCAACGCGGTGGGCGCGATGGCGCTGATCTACGACCGGCTGATGACGTCGAGCCCCGACGAGGCCTCGACGAGCTACGGTCTGATCGCCGCATGGGTAGCGTATCCGGACGATTTCTCGTCCGCCACATTCCAGCTTCGCGCCGGCGCGCGCTTCCACGACGGCCAGCCCATCACACCGGAAGACGTCATCTTCTCGCTCGATGCCCTGAAGAAGGCGTCACCAAGGTTCGCGTACTACTACAAGAACGTCGTCAAGGCCGATAAGGTCGGCGACAGGCAGGTCAAGTTCACCTTCGATGTCAGCGGAAACCGCGAGCTGCCCCTGATCGTCGGCCAGCTCATCGTACTGCCCAAGCACTTCTGGGAGGCAAAGGGCAGCAACGGTGAACAGCGCGACTTCTCAAAATCCACGCTCGAGGTCCCACTGGGCTCTGGCCCGTACCGCATCAAGGAGGTGGATGCCGGCCGCACCATCACCTTCGAACGCGTCAAGAACTGGTGGGCCAAGGACCTCCCCGTTGCCAAGGGGCAGTGGAACTTCGACGAGCTGAAGTTCGTGTATTTCCGCGACTTCGTGCCCGCCTTCGAAGCCTTCAGGGCCGGCGATCTCGACTACTGGCGTGAGGCGAGCGCCAAGAACTGGG
>DATBKR010000488.1:0-9867 GCA_036555805.1 Hyphomicrobiaceae bacterium
TCATCGCCGAGACCGGCGGGCTCAACGCCATGATCGCCGATTCCAGCGCGCTGCCCGAGCAGGCGATCCGCGACGTGGTGCGCTCCGCCTTCGATTCGGCCGGCCAGCGCTGCTCGGCCGCGCGCCTGTTCTTCGTGCAGGAGGACGCGGCCACGGCGATGATCGACATGCTGGTCGGCGCCGTCGAGGTGCTCGACATCGGCGACCCGCTCGACTACGCCACCGATATCGGCCCGGTGATCGACGAGGACGCCGCCGAGCGGCTCGACGCGCACAAGCTGCGCATGCAGAAGCTGGGCAAGGAACTGATCGATCTCCCGTTGCCGCTCGACTGCGACGTCGGCACCTACGTGACGCCGGCGGTGTTCGAGATCGCCGATGCGGGCTTGCTCGAGGAGGAGGTGTTCGGCCCCATCCTGCACGTCGTCCGCTACCAGGGCGGCCATCTCGACAAGGTCGTGGAGGCTATCAACGCCAGCGGCTACGGCCTGACGCTCGGCCTGCACAGCCGCATTGCCGCGGTGGCGGACTACGTCGCCGAGCACGCCCGCGTCGGCAACCTCTACGTCAACCGCAACCAGATCGGTGCCGTGGTGGGCGTGCAGCCGTTCGGGGGCGAGGGCCTGTCGGGCACAGGGCCCAAGGCCGGCGGGCCCAACTATCTCGCGCGTTTCGCCACTGAGCGCGTGCGCACCACCGACATCACCGCGACGGGCGGCAACGTGGCGCTGCTGGGGCTCGATGAAGCGTAGGGTGGTTAGGGCCGAAGGCGCGTAACCCACCCTTGCAAGGCGCGGGACAGTAGGCGCCGCATAGTGTACAAAGAAAAGCCCGAATTCCGGGGTCCATGCTTGGCACTCGATCGGAGGTGCGGGCCATGCTGTTCGGGTTGCGGGGTGTCCTGGGCGTGGGGATGGTCGCGGCCGCGGCGCTCGCCCTGATCGGGGTCAATCCGCCGCTGCGCAGCGGCCCCGACGCGAAGCAGGCGCAGCCCGGGCAGGCGACAGCGCCCGGCGCCCCGCCCCCGTCTGCCGGCGCCGCGCCCACTACGATGGGCGGCGCTCCCGGCGCGGAGGGCTTCGACCCGGAGGCCAGCCACGAGCAGGCCCAGCGCCTCATGAAGGCCGTGGACGCCATCCTGCAGAACGCCGCTAAAAACCGCGCCGAGGCGCGCAAGCTGCCCTCCGACGCCGATTTCATGCTGAAGCCGATCTGGGCCGAGACCAAGGAGGACCGCGAGCGCAAGATACGCGACATCCTGGACGCGGTGCTGGCCATCGTCACCGACGCGCCCATCGTCGAGCTGCAGAAGAAAATCGAGGGCCTGCGCCGGAACATCCGCGAGCTGGACGATCGCATCGTGGCGTTTCGCGAGAAGCAGCTGGTGGCACCCAAGGACGGCATGTTCACGAGCATGGTGTCCGACACCGTCGGCAGCATCGGCCGCGAGATCGAGGAGTCCAGGAAGCGCATCGAGGCCAACCGCGAGGAGATCGCCAAGGCCAAGGCCGGCGTGCGCGAGGCGCTCAAGAAGAACGGCGTTGAGCTGACCGCCGAGCAGGTCGACCTGCTGCTCGACGGCGTGCTCTCGGGCGATCTGGTGCGCCTGGTCGTGGTGTTCAACTCGGCGAAGCTGATCGACACGCAGCTCGGCAAGCTGCTGGCGGCGACGGGCGAGAACATCGGCGCGGCGCGCAAATACTTCGCCATGCACGCGGCGCTGTTCGCGCTGCTGGTGCACGCGCAGGACTCGCTGATCGGCAAGATCGACAAGCAGTACCTTCCCAAGCTGTCCGCCATCGAGGTCGACATCCGCGCCGCGCGAGTGAAGACGACGGAGCTGCAGCGGGCCGAGAACCGCGACGACCAGAAGCGCGCGCTCGACGCCAACGCCGAGAGCCAGCGCCTCGCCGAGGAGGCCGCCAAAGGATATCGCCGCTATCTCCTGCAGCAGCGCGAGCAGGTGGCCAAGGCGCGCGAGAAGACAACGCACGATCTGAGGATCGCCGACAACACTTTCGAGACCATCGAAGTCAGCTTCCAGCTGCGCAACCTGATGCGCGACGCCTCCGCGTCCTTCGAGTCGATCCAGAAGCTGGAGGCCCCCACCTTCGACCAGATCTTCAAGAACGAGGAACTGCGCCGCGAGTTCGAGAACCTCACGCGCAAGCTGGACGGACCCACGAGCTAGCAAGGCGACGGCGCGCGTAACGTAGGGCGCAATAAGGCGGTAGCCGCATTGCGCCGATGCGCACGCTCCCTTGCATGACGGCGATTTCGGTGCAATGCGCCGCCGCTTACTGCACCCTACGGCTCAGCTCAGGCAACCACGGTTCCACCACAAACCGCCACCAGATTGGTTAACGGTTCGCCGGGGTCAGCGCCCCCTCTCATCCAACCTTAACGTTTCAACGCAACGGTCGGAAGCGAGGGGTCTGACCCCGGCTCGGTCGGAGTGTGCGCGTCCCGAAGAGCATGGTCTCGGCATTCAAGCTTTCAGCGAGACGGCAGGCGGCGCTGGCCAAGGCCGTCGCATGGGCGTCGCGCAAGCTGACCGCCGGGATGGTGCTGGGGCTCGGCTTCATTTGGCTGGCCGCCGGGCGGCTGCCGCCGTTCCTGGCCGCGGCATCGCCCGCCTCGCCCGTGGAGGTGGTGCGCGCCGTCCCCGTGCCGTACCTGGAGGCGGCGCCGCCGGAGCGTGCGCCGCTCCCGGCCCCCGCATCCAGGCCGAACGCGCCGGCCAAGATCCTCCAGGTGGTCGCGCGCCGCTTGCAGGAGCGGCGCCAGGCGCAGCGCGAGGGCGAGAGTGGCGCGCTCGGCAAGGGCGGCTCCGATGCGAGCGGCGATAAGACGCCGCCCGCCGCCGGTCCCAAGTCCGCCGCGCCCGCCGATGCCAAGCCCACCGCGCCGGCCGATGCCAAGTCCAGTCCGCCGGCCGACCCCAAAGCCGCCGCCAAAGCCGAGCCGCCCGAGCCCGACACGTGGTCGGACGCCGAGATCATCGCCGCATTGCGCGACTGCCTGCGCCGGCTGGCGCCGCTGGGTGCCGAGATCGAGCTCGCCGAGCCCGTCAGGCACGAGCGGTGCGGCGCGCCGGCGCCCGTCGTGCTCAGGCGCATCGGAACCGGCGCCAACAGGGTCGAGTTCCAGCCGCCGCCCACGATCAACTGCGCCATGGTGGCGGGCCTCAGCGCCTGGGTGGAGAAGACCCTGCAGCCGGCGGCGCAGGAGCTGCTCGGCAGCCCGGTCGTGCGCATCCGCAACGCCTCGGGCTACGCCTGCCGCAACCGGGTGGGCACCGCCTTCCACGCCGACCGCCTCAGCGAGCATGCGCTGGCCAATGCCGTGGACATCTCGGGCTTCGTCACGGCGGACGGGCGCACCATCGAGGTGCTGGGCCAGTGGGGTCCGACCGCGCGCGAGCTGCGCGAGGAGCAGGAGCGGGCCTGGGCCGCGGCGCAGGACGCCAAGGGGGCGGTGAAGGAGGCGGAGAAGCAGGCCGCCGAGGCGGCCAGGGCCGCGGTCAAAGCGGAACGGGGGGCGGAGCGGGGGGCGGTGCGCGGCAGCAAGCGGGATCAGGCCAAGGCCGAAGCCGCCCGCCTCAAGGACGAGGCCGAGCGCAAGAAGCAGGATGCGGAGCGCAAGAAGGACGAGGCGCAGCAGAGGGAAGCCGAGTGGCGCAACAGCCTGACGCGGACGGCCGAGTTCCAGAGGCTCGGGCGGGGCACTGACGGCGCCGAGCAGCCCGCCCGTCGCCGCCGCGGCGATCGGGAGCGCACCGCCGACGCCAAGGCCGTCACGCCCGCCGCCGTCGGCAAGGGCGCGGGCGGCACGCCCGTCAGCCCCGAGGCCGCCTTCCTCCGCCGGCTGCACAAGGGGGCGTGCGGCACGTTCGGCACCGTGCTCGGCCCCGACGCCAACGAGGCGCACCGCAACCATTTCCATTTCGACCTCGCCGCCCGCAAGCGCAGCGCGTTCTGCGAGTAAGGGGTCAGACCCTGCGGAGGATGGCCTTCCGATTGCGGATGGCGACGGCACGTCGAAGTCTGCGGCGTCGCGTCGGTTTGCCGCTCTGTCGTCGGAGCGGCTGGCTGAGTTCATGGCGGCGGACCTGTCGCAGCTCGACCAGCCGGTGATCCAGATCGACGGCCTGCACGTCACCAAGGAGCTGGTGCTGCTGGCGGCGATCAGCATCGACGGGCAGGGCCGGAGATTGGCTCGTCTCCGCGCGGCAAAGGGGGATCTAAGCCCTTGAACGGCTGATGTTCCTCCGACGCCACATTTCGACCAAAATTAAGATTGCGACATTGACGGTCTGAATTGCGATGATGCCCAGAGGGGATGGCCGCTGCGTGCGCAGGCCTCGAACAAAGACTCGATTGGGGGCGTGTTGGGCGCTATTCGCCCTCGCCCTCCAATTGACGTTGTCGTTCGGTCATACGCACGGCATCGAAGTTGCCGAGCCCTTTGGGACTTGGCGGCAATTCACGCTCGCAGACCGCGTGTCTTCCGTGGTCATCTCGGACGCTCCGACGCTGCCGATGACTCCAGCGGGGCCAACGTTCGACTATTGCGAAATTTGCGCCGCCACCAGTCTTGCGGGCAACGGTGTCCTCCCGATCGGGCCTCAACTGTGCCCGCCGACGGGCATCGGCCGGATACAATTTTGCCTAGAGGTTGATGCCGCTTCTGCGGCGTCGCTGCGTTATCCTTTCCAGGCACGCGCGCCACCCCCTGCCTAAGGCCCGGTGGAGTTGACTAGGGCGGTCTCTCGCCACTTGGCGCCGCCGCCTGGGGCCAAGCCCTTTCTTCGATCTCCGCAGAACTCCCAATCTCGTGGCCACTGTGAAAGGTCGCCGCGGGCGCTCGTTGAGTTTGGGGTTGCGATGACGCAATTCGATTCCCATGACCGAGACGACATGCCGTCCAAACGACAGCAGCGGCATGTTCTTCTCCGCAGCTTGCCGAGTCCAAAATTGACATTTCCGACGATCCTGTTTTTGGTCGTCGTTGGGGCTTGGTTGGTCCTATTCGTGTCGAGCGCCTTGCGCGGCTCGACGCGGGCGCAGCCTCCACTGACGCGCGAGCGCGTGCAGGTTCTGAGCAAGGCGGGCGGGCGGATCAAGGTACCGCCAGAGTCGCCGCTGCGAAGCAAGATCGTGATCGCCGAGGTTGGCGCGAAAGAAGTCCAGCGGAAGCTCGTGTTACCGGCCGTGGTGGAAGTCAATCCGGCCCGCAGCGTGAGAGTGCTGCCACCGCTCGCGGGACGGATCGCCGATCTGAACGTTCGGCTTGGAAGTCGCGTGACGGAAGGCCAGGTCCTCGCGGTGATCGATTCGGGTGACCTCGCCCAGGCCTATTCGGACGCGGCCAAGGCACGCTCGGTGCTCGATCTCACAAAGCAAGCGCTTGACCGGTCGCTTGCCCTGGAACCGACACGAGCAATTTCGGTTAAGGACCGCGAGCAGGCGCAAAGCGACTACGCCCAGGCCCAGGCGGAATTCAAGCGTGCGGAGTCCAGACTAAAGGCCATCGGCGTTTCGACCGACCAACAGGAGCAGTCGCGGCTCTTGCCGGTGAAATCGCCCATCTCCGGCAGCGTGACCGACCTACAGGTCGGTCTCGGCGCCTATCTAAACGACGCGACTGCCGCCATCATGACGATCGCTGACCTAGGGACCGTCTGGGTCACTGCAGGCGTTCCCGAGAAGGACACCGCTCTGGTCGTAAAGGGGCAATCGGTCGAGGTCGTCTTCACTGCTTATCCCGACACGGTTTTCAAGGGGCAAGTCCTCTTCGTCAGCGATGTCCTCGACCCGGACATACGGCGTACCAAGGTGCGCATCGCTTTCCAGAACCCGGACGTGCGGTTGAAGCCCAACATGTTCGCCAGCGCCACCTTCTTCGCACCAAGGCAGATGCTGCCCGTCATACCGACGGCGGCGTTGCTGCTACGGGAAGAAGTCGACCAGGTTTTAGTCGAGATCGAACCGTGGGTTTTTGAGCCGCGGCGTGTCGAAACCGGTTACCAGGAAGGCGATCAGGCCGCCATCACGCAGGGCCTGAAGCCTGGCGAGCGCATCGTCGTGAGGGGCGGGGTTCTTCTCAATGATTGATTGGCTCGTCGACCTTGCCTGGCGGAAGCGCTGGGTGGCGGTAATGATCAGTGCCTTTGCGATGGCGTACGGCGTCTATGCCTGGACCCGGATTGCGGTCGACGCCTATCCCGATATCGCGGACACCAGCTCGCGGGTTGTCACGCAGGCACCTGGCCTAGCAGCCGAGGAGGTCGAGCAGCGCATTACGATCCCGCTCGAGCGCGAGCTCAACGGGACGCCGGGTCTGCTGTTCATGCGCTCCAAGAGCACGTTCGGCCTTTCCCTGATCACCATCGTCTTCCGTGACGGGATAGAGGACTATTGGGCCCGCCAGCGCATCACCGAGCGCATCCAGAACGCCGTCCTGCCGCCAAACATCACGCCCGGACTCGACCCGTTGTCCTCACCCACAGGCCAAATCCTCTACTACACGCTCCAATCCGACACCAAGGGACAGCGCGAGCTATCCGAAATTCAGCGCTGGATCGTGATCCCAGCGCTGAAGCAAGTGCCGGGCATCGCCGATGTCTCGAACTTCGGAGGCATCACCACGCAGTTCGAGCTCGAGCTCGACCCCCAGCAGCTGGTGCGCTTCAACCTGTCGCTGGCGAACATCGAAGCTGCCATCAATGCCAACAGCAACAGCGCCGGCGGCAGCGTCGTGACGCGCGGCGATCTCGGCTTCGTCATCCGTGCCATTGGCGTCGTACAAACGCTCGACGATCTGGGCGCCATCGTCGTCACGCAGCGGAACGGCACACCAATCTTCATGCGCGATCTTGGCCGGCTCAAGCTTGCCAGCCTGGAGCGCCATGGCATCGTTGGCAGGAACGACAAGAATGACGTAATCGAGGGAACTGTCCTGCTACTGAAGGGGGAAAACCCCTCACGGGTGCTGGCCCGCGTCCACAGCAGGATCGGCGAGCTCAACACACGCTTGGCGGCCGACGATGTCCGCGTTGCACCCTATTACGACCGCTCGGAGCTCGTCGAGGAAACGATCAGCAAGGTCACGCACACGATTGCGCAGGGCATCGCCCTCGTCTTGCTTGTTCTCATCCTCTTCCTCGGCGGTACATGCGGCGCGCTGATCGTGGGCATTGCCATTCCCTTTGCCATGGTGACGGTTTTTATCCTGATGCATTTGTTTAATATTCCGGCCAACCTGCTTTCCCTCGGCGCCATCGACTTTGGTATCATTGTCGATGCCGCCATCGTTATGACGGAAGCTATCCTGCGCCGGCGCGAGTCGCGACCAAACGCGCCTCTCACCGAAGCCGATGCGCGGATTGTGGCGCATCAGGTGGCTCGGCCCATCTTCTTCGCAACTCTGATCATAATTGCCGCGTACCTGCCGCTCTTCGCATTCCAGCGCGTTGAGGCGAAGCTGTTCTATCCCATGGTGTATGCGGTCGGGTTCGCGCAGGTCGGCGCGCTAGTGGCGGCACTTTTCCTGGTGCCTGGCTTGTCGTATCTGGCTTATCGCGCGCCGCGCCCCGGGTTCAACAATTACCTCATGGGCCGGCTCGAAGCAGGATATCGGCGAGCGCTGCGACGCTTGCTTCGCCAGCCACGCACCGCTTACCTTGTTGCTGCCGGGGCCGCCGTCATGGCGATCGGACTTGCGGCGACAATCTCGCGCGAATTTCTGCCGAGTCTGGACGAAGGCGCCCTGTTTCTGCATGGCGAAATGGTCGGAGGGATTTCACTGGCCAAGGCCAGCGACATGGATGCTCAGTTGCGCAGAGCCGTGCTGGAGTTTCCAGAAGTGGAAACGATCGTCAGCCATATCGGCCGCAACGATGATGGCACCGACCCAAATACGCCGTCGCATCTTGAGGCGCTCATTGCCCTTTATCCGTACAACACGTGGCCGCCGGGAGACTCGAAGCAGGACCTTGTACGCCGTATCAAGGCGCGACTCGCCGAGCTCCCGGGATACGAGCTCGCGTTCAGCCAACCCATTCTCGACAGCATCAAGGACAAGGTCTTTGAGCCACACAGCCAGCTGGCGGTAAAGATCTTCGGCGACGATTTCGATGAACTGCGCCGCATTGGCAAGGCAGTCGCCAAGGTGCTCGGAGAGGTCCCCGGCGCGGCCGACGTGTCGGTCGATGACCGGCCGCCGCTGGCGCAAATTACCATCACGCCCGACCGCGAGGCGGCGGCACGGTATGGGATCAACGTGGCGGACATCACGGACCTCGTTCAAACTGGAATTGGCGGTGGGGCGGTGAGCCAGGTGTTTGTCGGCGACCGCCGGTATGACGTGACGGTCCGCGTTCCGCCGCAGCTGCGCAACAGCCCCGAAGCGATCGGCAACCTTGTGCTCGCCTCCGCAGCGGGCGGTTTCATTCCGCTGTCGCAGGTCGCACGCATCAAATTGCAGCAAGGGGAAAGCACGATCGATCGCGATATGAACCGCCGCTACCTCATGGTGAAATTCGATTCCGACGGGCGCAGCCTCCCTTCACTGTTGGCCGAGGCAAAGAAAGCCGTGGCCGACAAGGTGACTTTCGATTCGAACCGCTATCGCATCGAATGGGTTGGCCATTTCGAGGATGAGGAACGGGCGGAGGCCAGATTCGTCCTTATCCTTGGTCTGATACTGGGGGCCATGTGCGTACTGCTTTACGCCGAATTTGCCCTCTTGCGCCAAGTCGCTCTGGTTCTCGGCATCGTACCGCTGGCAACGCTGGGGGGGTTGATTGCCCTCCACGTCACCGGGGTCACCCTCAATGTCGCATCTGCGGTGGGGTTCATCTCGTTGTTTGGGGTTGCTGTGATGAACGGCGTCATCATGGTCGCCAATCTCAACCGGGTCCGCGCACCTGGCGTCCCGCTGATGGATGCTGTAGTGACCGGCGCCAGCGAACGCTTCCGACCGGTCATCATGACCGCAACCGTCGCCACGGTTGGGATGCTGCCAGCCGCCTTGGCTACCGGCGTCGGCAGCGACGTGCAGCGCAGTCTCGCGACGGTGGTAGCCGGTGGGCTGATTATGGCGACGCTTCTTACGTTGCTCCTCTTGCCAACCCTGTATTTTGCGATCGAACAACGCGCTGCGCGGCGCGCGAAGGCGCGAGCCATGGAGGCGTCAAACGCCTGATGTGTACCGAGCAGGCTACGCGCCCGGACCAACCATCACGAAGGGAGCGTGGTTCACCTGGTTTGCAGGAATCATATTTGTTATCAAAGACTTCCTGGAATTTCCCAAGCTGAGTGTCGAGGGTTCGATCCCCTTCGCCCGCTCCAACTCCCCAATTGTGATCGGGCGCCTCCTACTCGGGCACACTCCCGCCGAACCTGCCCAACGACGCCCACCCCCCCTGCCGCAGCGTGCGGCTTCCCCCTGAGCATCGGCCCGCGGAGATCGCCGGGGCCTGGCTGGCCCTGCAGGCTGTAAGGGCGCGCCGGCGCGGACGAAAGCGCGCAGGCAAGCAATCCCCCGCAAACATCCGCCGGCACCTTTTTTTTGTCGCATCCCCGGCCGTAAGATGCCGCGGAGCGAGGGATTCGAGGCATGCGGCGGTTGCTGCACATCTGGGCGGCCATTCTGGTGCTCGCGGCCCTGTCCGCCGAGCGGGCGGTGGCTGCCGCGGACGACTGCACCAGCGAGGATTTCGCCAAGGCCGTCAACGACGCCGGCGCGGCGCTGCGCAAGCTCAGCGCCGACAACACGCCGCGCCTGCAGGCCAAGATGGGCCTGCTCAAGGCCAAGATGAAATGGCCCGAGGCGGGCCACGAGGAGCGGGCCTACCAGGCCCTG
>DATBKR010000489.1:0-3411 GCA_036555805.1 Hyphomicrobiaceae bacterium
CCCGGCCCCTCGGGGCAACGCAGCAAGCAGGATGACCGCGATCCTCGGGCTCAACGCGTTCCACGCCGATTCCGCGGCCTGCCTTGTCGTCGACGGCAAGCTCGTCGGTGCGGTGGCCGAGGAGCGGCTGGGCAAGCGCGAGAAGCACTCCCCCCGCTTCCCCGAGAACGCGGTCCGCTGGCTGCTCGCGCATGCCGGCCTGCGGCTCCGCGACATCACCCATGTCGCACTGCCCAGGGACACCGGTGCCAACCGGGCCGCGAAGATCGGCTACGTCGCCCGCAACCCGCGCAAGGGCGCGGCGGCGGCGCTGGAGCACTTCGGCCGCACGCGCAGGACCGAGAGCGTGCTCGACCGGCTGGCGGCCATCTGCGAGGAGGACCCGCGCAAGGTCTCGTTCGAGACGGTCGGCGTCGAGCACCATCTCGCCCACATCGCCAGCGCCTACTACCTCTCGCCGTTCGAGACCGTTGCGGCGGGCTTCTCCTACGACGCCTCCGGCGACTTCGCATCGGCCATGGCCGCACGCTGCGAAGGCACCCGGATCGCCGTGCTCGACCGCGTCACGCTGCCCCACAGCCTCGGGTTCTTCTACACCGCGATGTGCCAGCTCATCGGCTTCGCCGAGTTCGGCGAGGAGTACAAGGTGATGGGGCTCGCGCCCTATGGGGAAGACCGGCATGCCGACCTAATGCGCCGGCTGGTGCCCATCAACCCGGCCGGCTGGTTCCGCTTGGCGCCCGGCTGGTTCGGCATGCACGACGGTGGCCGCAGCGGGGCTGTCGACGCCACCGGCCGGCTCGTCATGGGGCGGCTCTACTCCGAGCGGCTGACAGCGGCTCTTGGTCCTCCGCGGCGCCGGGACGATCCCTTGACCGCGCGGGAGCGAAACATCGCACGCTCGACACAGGCCCGCTTCGAGGCCGTCGCACTTCACTGCCTCGACAGGCTCCACGCCCTGGTCCCCAGCGAGCAGCTGGTCATGGCGGGCGGCTGCGCGCTCAACGGCGTCGCCAATGCGCGCATCCTGCGCGATACGCCTTTCACCAGGACCTATCTGCAGGCCGCTGCCTCGGATGACGGCACCTGCCTGGGCGCCGCCTACTGGGTCTGGCACAACACCCTGGGCAAGTCCGAACGCTTCCAGATGCGCCACGCCTTCTGGGGGCCGGAATATTCGGAGCGGCGACTGCGCAAGGCGGCAGAGGCTGCGGGCGTTGCGGTCCAGGACTGCGGCAACGATGAGGTGCTGGTCGAGACCGCGGCCAAGCTCATTGCGGAGGGGCTCGTCATCGGGTGGTACCAGGGCCGCAGCGAGTGGGGGCCGCGCGCGCTCGGCAACCGGTCGATCCTCGCCAACCCGGCGCTCCCTTCCATGAAGGACACCATCAACGCCAAGATCAAGCGGCGCGAGGCATTCCGTCCTTTCGCTCCGAGCGTGCTCGCCGAGGACGTCGCCACCTGCTTCGAGCAGGACATCCGCTCCCCCTTCATGATGCACGTCGTGAAGGTTCGGCCGGAGTGGCGGGAGCGGCTGCCCGCCGTCACCCATGTCGACGGCACGGGGCGCCTGCAAAGCGTGGATGCCGACGACAACCCGCTCTATCACAGGCTGATCAGGGCGGTGAAACGGCGTACCGGCATCGGCGTGGTGCTCAACACGAGCTTCAACGAGAACGAGCCCATCGTCGACACCCCCGAGCAGGCGGTCGATTGCTTCCTGCGCACGGACATGGACGCCCTCTGCCTGGGGCGGCTGGTGCTCGGAAAACCGGGTCGGGCACGATCGTGATCGGCAGCCCGTCGGCTGAACGTCGTCGGGGCGGAGCAGCTGAACTTGAGACTGTCTAGCGAAGTCTCCGGGTATCGTTATGCCGATTCAGCCCCTTGCTGCGCGCATGACTATCTTCTGCCCGCGGTTCGTCGCGAGCTGGCCGCTTTCTTCGCTCGTCGCGAGAACGGGCGAGTTTTCGACCTGGGCTGCGGCAACGGGAGCGAGCTGGACAATCACTTCACGGCGCTATGGGACCATGGTCACTTCAAATTCTGGTCAGTGCGCACCCTGGGCGAGCTTCTTCGTGACTCCAATTTCGGCGACATTCGTTTTCTACGCGTCGGGCGCGTGCCCGCGCTCGCCAAATCCATGATAGCCGTCGCCCGGAAGTCCGATATCCGGGCTGGCTATCGATAGGGGACGGATGAGCCTGGCATGGACGTCTCGGTTCTGCTCCTGACGTTCAACGAGGCAGAATTGATGCCGCGGTGCCTGGCCGCGCTCGCATGGTGCGACGACATCCTGGTGATCGACTCGGGCAGCACCGACGACACTGTGAAGATCGCCGAAGGTGCCGGCGCACGGGTGATCTACCGGCCGTTCGACAACTTCGCCAACCAGCGCAATTTTGGGTTGGCATACGGTGGGCTCCGCCACGGCTGGGTTCTTCACCTGGACGCCGACGAGGTCGTAACTCCCGAGTTCCGAGCGCAGCTGAACAAGCTTGAGCCGCCGCCGGAGATCGACGCCTACCGCGTGCCTTCAAAACTCATGCTAGGCGGCGCATGGCTCCGCCACGCCGGGACGTACCCCACCTATCAAGTGCGACTCGGCCATCGCGATCGCTTGCGGTTCAAGCAGGTGGGGCACGGTCAACGCGAAGATCTGTCCCTCGAGCGGGTAGGCATGTTCAATGAGCCCTACCTCCATTACAATTTCTCGCATGGCTTGGTGAACTGGCTGCGCAAACATGTCAGGTACGCCGAGGACGAGGCGAACCTGCTGGTCCGGATGCGACGGGGCGAAGTCGACGCGCTGGACGGCGGGAGGAGCGATTCCACGACGCGGCGGCGCGCCCTGAAGCAATTGACCAACCGCATGCCGCTGCTGACGCGTCCAGCGGCGCGCTTCTTCTACACGCTGGTTTGGCGGCGCGGCCTTCTCGATGGCCGCTACGGCATCCTCTACGCGCTGATGCTGTCCGTCTACGAAGGCATGATCGCGATTCTTGCGACCGAGAAGCTGATGCAGTTATCGGAACGTCCTTCTGCCGGAGATGAAGAAGCGACGCCGCCAGCCAAATCGGAGCGCGCATCTCCGACCGCGGGCCCAAACTGCACCGAATGAGCGCCCGCGACATGCGCTGGGCACTATCACTCGTTGCCGGAGCGGGCAATACTGTCGCGCGGACTGGGGCGTCATCCGCGAACCAGTGCCCGCGACGACTACGCCAGCTTTGCGGTCGCTTCCACACCGATTGCCAGCGCTGCCGCCCGCGATCAGTGCGGCTTTCCGTTGCAGGCCGCTGCCGTGTCCTCGCTCTCGTCCAGCAGCCGGCTCCGGCGCAGCGCACCGCTCTCCTCCAGGATTGGGTAGGCCACCGAGGCGATATGGGCGGCGATGCGCTTGAGGTCGCG
>DATBKR010000490.1:0-5131 GCA_036555805.1 Hyphomicrobiaceae bacterium
GCCCAGTGTCTGGTAGAACAGTTCGTTGGTGATGCCGTAGGTCTGGGGCGCGCGCGCCGGCTTCGGCCGCGCCGGCTCGGTGCGGATGCTGCGCTGCCTGACGCGGCCGGCGAGGCCCTCGGTCGCCAGCCGCAGGTTGGAGAGCAGCGCCGTGCCGAGGGCCGCGCCCGCCGTCTGCTTGGGGTCGTCGGCGATGAGGCACAGCTCGGTCCCGTGGGGGACGTGGTCGTCGGTGCCGGGGAAGTGGTAGGTGAAGACCGGCGCGCCGAGCACCAGCACGAAGTCCGCCCCCTTGAGGCAGTGCATGAGGCCGGGCTGCTGGGCGGGCAGGAAGCCGGCGAACAGCGGATGGCTCTCGGGGAAGCTCGCGCGCGGCGACTTCGGGCTCGCCCACACCTTGGCCTGCAGCCGCTCGGCGAGGCGCACCGTATGGTGCCAGGCACCGTCGCTGTCGACGCCGGGTCCGACCACGATCATAGGCTCCCTGGCCGCGTCGAGCTTGCGGGCGAGCTGATCCAGGGCCTCGGGGGCGACCGCGTACGTGCTAAGGACATCCCGCTCCGGAAGGGGCTGGGCGATCTCGTCCCAGTCGCCGAGCGGCACCGACACCAGCACCGGACCGCGCGGGGGCTGCATGGCGATATAGAAGGCCCTGGCGATGGCCGCCGGCACGTCGGCGGCGCGCGCGGGCTCGGACGCCCACTTCACGTACGGCTTGGGCAGCTCCGTGGGGCTCTCGTTGAACAGGAACGGGTCGTGCGGCAGCAGCTCGCGCGACTGCTGGCCGGTGACGATCACGAGGGGCGCGCGGTCGCGGAAGGCGGTGTAGACGGCGCCCAGCGCATGGCCGAGGCCGGCGGCCGAGTGCAGGTTGACGAACTGGGCGCGTCCCGTGAGCTGGGCGCAGGCGTCGGCCATGAACACCACGCTCGCCTCCTGCAGGCCCAGGACGTAGGAGAAGTCCTCCGGCAGGTTGACGAACATCGGCAGCTCGGTGGAGCCGGGGTTGCCGAAGATGCGGGTCATGCCCTGCCGGCGCAGGAAATCGAACACCACCTCGCTCACGGTATGTGCGGCGAGGCGGGTGCCGCGCAGGGGCTGCGTATCGATGCGGTTCATGGCTTCCTCGCTTCCTCCCCTGGGGCCGCCTGCGCCGTCCCAGCCCAGTGCGCCCCCGCGTGTACGGCCGTGCTGGCCCCGCGCGACATGGGTCTTCAACGGCTGCGGCTGAGAATGCGTGCGACCAGTCCGGCTGGCTCACCCGATCTTGGCAGAACATGTCCTGTCTTGGAATTGGTCAAGACCGCGTAAAGTCATGACCTTACGGCATGGCTTGGAGGCGTCCCCGCGGGCGGAGCGCGGGACACGATCCACAACGGTGCGGAAGGTTTCAGACCCTCTGGGGTCTGACACCGTGGCATGAGCCAGGAAGCCGGAGCTCAGACAGCGGCCGAAACGACGGGTGGAGCAACGGTGCCAGACCAGGAGGGTCCGACACCTCCGCAACCTCCGGTTGATATTGGCCGACTGCTGATGTTCCCGATTGCGATCGACGCCGCGGCGATTGCAATAACCCCCGGTTTCAGCTTAGCTTTCGCTGTGTCGCTGGTGGAGGGCATAATGCCTCGCAAATTGCTCCTTTCCGTGTGCGCTGCCGGGTTGGCTGCCGCGTCCCTCGCGTTCGGCGCGCCGCAGGCGGATGCGCACGGCCGCTATCGTTCTCAGTCGTGCGTCGTGGTCGACTGGCCCGGCGCGTGGCTGCGCCTGGACAACGACCGCTGCGACGACGACTGCTGCTGCCGGCGTCCAGGCCGTATATGGGTCCAGCCGGGACGCGCGTTCCGCGTCGTAACGCAGAGCGGCCCGTCGTTGAGAGTATGGCACCTACAGGCCCGCGGCTGGATCAAGTACTACCGCTTGAGATTCGAGGACGAGCGCCTCTGCCTGGCGGCGGGCATCTGACGCCGCGTAGGTTGGGTCGAGCGGCGGCGAGACCCAACATCCGTGTGAGCTTCACCTGACCCCTGTCGGGTCTGCGCCACGGCTTCGCCGCGGCTTGACCGAACCTACGTGCCGGTCAGCGCCCGGTCGATCATGGCGGAGGTCGAGCCGAGGTAGCCGACGGGATCGGTCAGCTCGGCGAGGCGTTGCGGGTTGAGGTGGCGGGTGACTTCGGGGAGGCGCTCCAACTCGGCGAGGAAGGTGGTGCCGTTGTCGAGGGCGGCGCGGCAGGCGCCGTAGACGAGGTCGTGCGCGGCGCCGCGGCCGGTGTGCCGCGCGAGGGCCATCATGACGGCCTCGGCCACGATCAAGCCGCCGGTGAGGTCGAGGTTGCGGCGCATGCGGCCGGCATCCACGGTGAGCCCCTCCAGCATGAAGCGGGACTGGCGGAGCGCGCCGCTGGCGGCGAGGAAGGCCTCGGGCACGGCCACCCACTCGAGGTGCCAGGGGCCGGTGGCGCGCTCGTGGTCGGCCAGCATGGCGTCGAGCATCAGGCCGACGTTGCCGCGCACGATGCGGGCCGCGGCCACGATCAGCTCGCACGAGATGGGGTTGCGCTTCTGCGGCATGGTGGAGGAGGAGCCGCGGCCCTGCACGAACGGCTCGAAGGCCTCCGCCACCTCGCTCTGCATGAGCAGCATCACGTCGGTGGCGACCTTGGCCAGCGAGCCGGTGACGAGGCCGAGGAAGGCGACGGTCTCGGCGAGGCCGTCGCGGGCCACGTGCCAGGGCGCGGACGGGCGGCCGAGGCCCAGCTCGTCCATGAGCGCGTCGTGCACGGCGAGCCCCCTGTCGCCCAGCGAGGCCAGCGTGCCGGCGGCGCCGGCGAACTGCCCGACCAGGACGCGGGGGCGCAGCTCGGCGAGGCGCTGGCGGTGGCGCCGGACGGCGGCGAGCCACACCGCGGCCTTGTGGCCGAAGGTTACGGGCAGCGCATGCTGGAGGTGCGTGCGGCCGGCCATGACCGTCCGGCGGTGCCGGCCGGTCAGGCCGGCCAGCGCGGTGTCGATGGCGGTGAGGTCGGCCTCGACGAGGACCAGGGCCTCGCGCACCTGCAGCACGGTGGCGGTGTCCATGATGTCCTGTGTGGTGGCGCCCCAGTGGACGTAACGGCCGGCCTCGCCCACCTGATTCGCGAGCTGGTGCACCACGCCGACGATGGGGTAGCCGACGAGGTCGGTCTCGGCCTTGAGCCTGGCGAGGTCGATGGCCTCGGGGCGGGCGCCGCGGCGGATCGCCTCGGCGGCTTCGTGCGGGATCACCCCGGCGCGGGCCTCGGCGGCGGCCAGCGCCACCTCCACGTCCACCCAGCGGCGCACCGCCGCCTCGTCGGAGAAGGCCGCCCGCATGGCCGGCGCGGCGAACACATCGCGGAAGATGGCCGAATCGAAGGGGGTGGACGGCACAGCTGCTCCAGGTGCGCGC
The DNA here is from genome assembly GCA_036555805.1 of Hyphomicrobiaceae bacterium. Classification (GTDB taxonomy): domain Bacteria; phylum Pseudomonadota; class Alphaproteobacteria; order Rhizobiales; family Hyphomicrobiaceae; genus AWTP1-13. The sequence continues at coordinate 3,427 of DATBKR010000490.1, forward strand.
AAGTCACAATTAAGATCCCGCGCCTATCCATAGTCCCGAGACGGGCGGGGCGCACGACGAAAAAATCGCCGGAAGCCGGCGCGAGGACACGGAGGCGCATGGGGAAAGAACGGAGCGCTCCGGGCCGGAGAAGAGGCCGCGCTCGCGCCGCAGCGGCTGCCCTGATCGCGTTCGGCGCACTCGCATGCGCTCGAGCCTCGGCTCAGGACTTCCTGGCAGAGCCGCTGCCAAATCCGAGCTCGCTGCCCGAACCGCTCGTCTACCTGCGCGACATCGACACCAGCATCCTGCAGGACATGCGCTACGCCGGTCCCGACAACTTCACCGGCCGGCGCCTGCCGGGCTACGAGGCGGGCGAGTGCGTGCTGCTGCGCGAGGCCGCGGAAGCCTTGGCGCGCGTGCAGCAGGCGCTGCTGCCGCGCGGGCTGTCCCTCAAGGTCTACGACTGCTACCGCCCGCGCCGCGCCGTGCGCGCCTTCGTGTCCTGGATTGAGGGCGCGCGCGCGCCTGCCGATCCGCTGCTCAAGCGCTTCCATCCCAATATCGACCGCAGCCAGCTGATCGCGGAGGGCTACGTCGCCGCCATCTCGCACCATTCGCGCGGCGACACGGTGGACCTGACCCTGGTGAAGCTGGCTGGGAACCCCGCGGTCCCCTTCAGCCGCCAGGCCGCGTATGGTCCGTGCACGGGGCCCGCCAGGGACCGCGCCCCCGACAACGGCGTCGACATGGGGACCGGGTTCGACTGCTTCGACGCGCGGAGCCACACGGCCGCGTCCGACATCACTGCGGCGCAGGCGCGCTGGCGCCGCACCTTGGTGGAGGCCATGGCGCGCCAGGGCTTCCGCAACTACCGCAAGGAGTGGTGGCACTTCACGTTCGTGCCGGCGCGCGCCGCCCGCTCCTTCAACGCGTCGATCGTGGCGCGGCCGCCGTAGGCCGGGCGGGCGCAGACGAGGGCCTGTCCCAGGGCACGAGGTCGCCCGCCCCGGGGGCGCTTCACCTGGGGCGCTTCACCTGGGGCGCTTCACCTGGGGTTGATTTCGCCGTGCGAGGCAGGGCAGGCTACATGCCCTCCGGCGACGCCGGCCGGCCGGCTGCTCCTGGCGAGCTGCGCTTGCCGGCCGGGCCCACGAGCCGCAACACGCCTGGACGTGACCAAGGGCATGACCAAAGAGCCCGACCAGGACCGGCGCCTCGCCAGCCTCATGCGATCGGCGCAGGATGGGGACGGCAAGGCCTACGCGGCGCTGCTGGGCGAGGTCGCGCCGCGGGTGCGGCGCACGGTCCGCCGCCGGCTTGGGTTTCTGCAGCCACCGGACGTCGAGGACCTCGTGCAGGACGTTCTCCTTTCACTGCACGCGGCGCGTGCCACCTACGACCCGGCACGCCCGTTTCAGCCCTGGCTGATGGCGATTGCCCACAACCGCATGGTGGACAGGGCGCGGCGGCACGCCCGGCAGGCGGCCAACGAGGTGGGGGGCGACAGGCTGCCCGAAACCTTTGCGGCAGAGCCGGCGAATATGCATGGGGACGGTTATGGCGACGCCGAAGCGCTGCGCCAGGCGATCGGCAGCCTGCCGCCCGGCCAGCGGCGGGCCATCGAACTGGTCAAGCTGCGGGAGATGTCGCTGAACGAGGCGGCCGCGGCGAGCGGGGCGAGCGCCGGCGCCCTCAAGGTGGCCGTGCACCGGGGAATTGCGGC
>DATBKR010000491.1:0-3124 GCA_036555805.1 Hyphomicrobiaceae bacterium
CAGCGGCGAGATCGCCGACGCCCGCTGGTTCAGCCGCCAGGATGCCCGGCTGATGCTCGAACGACGGCATCCGGAAGGGTTACACGTTCCAGGCAGGCAGGCGATTGCCAATGCCCTGATCGCGACCTTCGTCGACGGCGCTTGACGCGCGCCCGCCGTGGGCGGACGGCGGCTTTCGCGCCAGCCTGGTGCAAGCCAAGGCGTGACCCCAACGGTAAGGCAGCGTGCCGCGCATCACCCGGTCCCCTGTTGAGCCAATCGCCGGCACCGTCGGGTGTGGCCCCCGCCGGCGCGCCGTAGCCCTTGCAGGCTCCGAGGTCGCTCATGCCCCGTGAAGCCAACGCCGTCGATTTCTGGCGCGGCTTTGCGCTGGTCTCGATCTTCATCAACCACGTGCCCGGCATCTACTGGGAGCACTTCACGCACCGCAATTTCTCGATATCGGACTCCGCGGAGCTGTTCGTGTTTCTTGCCGGCTGGTCGCTGGGGCTGCTGGCGTCGGGGAGCGGGGGGCGCCAGGGCGGAGCGATGCCGCTGGCCTTCCGGCTCGGCGGGCGTTCCGTGCAGATCTACGCCGCCCACATCCTGATCAGCAGCCTGGCGCTGGCCATGCTCGCCGGCGTGGCCTACCTGACCGAGACCTCGCTGATCCTGGAGTGGCACAACGCCGCCGCATTCTTCCAGGACCCGGCGCACACGCAGATCGGCATCGTGCTGCTCACGCACCAGCTCGGCTACTTCGACATTCTCCCGCTTTACGTCGTACTGATGCTGATCGCGCCGGCGTTCGTGATCATCGACCGCTTCGCCGCGCCGCTGCTGGTGCCACTCTCGCTGTTTCTCTACGTCGTCGCACTGGCCACGCCCTTCACGGCGCCGACCTGGCCAGTCGAAGGCCGGTGGTTCTTCAACCCGTTCACCTGGCAGGCGCTGTTCGTGCTCGGATTCGTTCTCTCGCGCGACGAGGGCCTGGGTCACTTTGTGCGGCGCAACATCAGGCGTGTCAGGCAGGTGGCCATCCCGATCGTGCTGGCCGGGCTCCTGATCATCGCCTTCGGTCTGTTTCCGGACCCCACCAAGGTGCCCGAACCCAAGCTGTTCTTCGTCAACGGCAAGAGCTACCTGACGCCCATGCGGCTCATCCAGTTCCTGGCGATGGCCGCGCTCTTCTCCGCCGCCTATCCGCTGATCGCGCGCTTTACACCCTGGCTCACCGGGCCGCTGTCGAAGCTCGGCCGCAACTCGCTCAACGTGTTCTGCGTCGGCTCGCTGCTGAGCCTGAGCGGGCAGATCATCCGCTTTCTCTATTCGGGGTCTCTCGCCGTCGATACGATTGTGGTCGTCGTGGGGGTTGCGCTACTTTGGCTGACCGCGTGGCTGTCGGAGTGGAGACGGCGGCTGGGCCCTTAGGAGTGAGCCTGCGCAGACCCATGCATCGGTTGCAGATCCTGGCCGCAGTCCTGGCCGCCGCCCTGGCGCTCGCCCCGGCGCGCGTGGCCGCAGAGATGGCGCCCACCCCGCCGTCCGTGAGCAAGGAGTGCGGCGATTCCGGCGTCACCGACCGGCCGCTGCCGAACAGCGCCGCTGCCCTGCAGCAGCGCAAGCGCGTCAAGATCCTGGCCATTGGCGCCTCTTCCACGGCGGTGCTCGGGCTGGGGCGCGACGGCAGCCCGCTGCTCGAGCGCATCCTGGAGCGCACCATCAAGGGGCTCGACGTGGAGATCATCAACCGCGGCTTCTCCGGCGAACTGGCCGAGGCCGCGGGCGAGCGCATCAGGATCGAGGTGGCGCTCAACCAGCCGGACATCGTGCTGTGGCAGGTGGGGACCAACGATGCGCTGGCTCAGGTGCCGGTGGACACTTTCGAGCAGTCGGTCACCGGCACCGTGCAGTGGCTCAAGGCGCACAACGTGGACGTGATCCTGGTCGGTCTGCACTACGCCAAGCGCCTGGCCAAAGACGCGCACTACCAGGCGATCCGCACCAGCCTGCGGCGCGTCGCCATCGCCGAGAACGTGCTGCGCATCGGCCGCTACGAGGCCATGGAGGTGCTGGCCCGCACCATGGCGAGCAGCGACCGCCCGGTGCTCGAAGACTTCGGTCTCACCGAAGCCGGCTACAACTGCATGGCTGAGTACCTGGCACGCACCATCACCGTCGGCCTGTTCGCCAAGCCGCCGAAGGCGGGCGCCCCGGGCGCGCAGGGCTCGGACCCTGCGGCCGCCGGCCCCAAGCAATAACCGTTATCCCCGGCCGGCGCAGATGACGCATGGGCGCGTATCCCGGCGTTTACCGGTCCACGCACTGCCGTGGCCCGCACGCCGCTGTCAAGTCTACAAATGCATGGCTGGATATCTGCCGCAGGCCACTTGTGCTCCATGCAACACTGCGCAAACCTTGTAAGGGGAGGCTGTCGGGCTCGGGGGGCATTGCAAGGGACACGCGCATGATGCACCCACGACGGCGTGAGTGGTTGCTGTTCGACGATCGCGGCGAGACCTGGGCCGCACAGTCCCCCGAATTACAGCGGCGGCTGCATTGCTACCAGTACGATGACGACTTGCCGACTGGCCTGGTGCGCAACCTGGGGTTTGTGGCAGGGCGCACCCTGGGCAACAACGCCGCCCTGCGGCTGCACGTGGAGCTGGTGTCCGACATCGCCCTCGCCGCCGCCTTCTACTGGCTGTCCGACTGCCGCCCGGCGCGCGTGCTGATCGACTACGTCGGCCCGCTGCGACCCGCCGAGGTGTGTACCTCGGCCGAAGCCGCCATCGCCCGCCTGGTGGATCTTACGCGCGGACGCGACTTCGGCCGGCATGTCGCCGAGCAGGCGTGCTCCATCAACGACCTGCCTGCCGGATCGCCGCTGCGGGGCCTGCTGGAGCTGTGGGCGAGCAACGCCGGCCGCTTCAATGAGCGTGTCTACTTCGAGTATGCGGCGCGGCGCCTGCTCAAGCGCTTCCTGGTCGTGCGCCAGAACGGTACCAATGCGCTGGTCATCGACCGCATCGGCGACGGCCTGCACGTGCCGGACCGGGAATGGTTCAAGTCGGCGCTCGGGCGGCCCATCGAGGAGCAGCCGGACACGCCCTATTGGCGCTGGGTCGCCCGCATGCAGCGGGCG
>DATBKR010000492.1:0-11304 GCA_036555805.1 Hyphomicrobiaceae bacterium
GGCAGGCGCTGCTGCCGGCGCTGGCCGCGGCGGGCGGGATGGCCGTGCCGGCGGCCATCTACGCCGCCATCAACGCCGGCGACCCCGCGGCGCTCAGGGGATGGGCCATCCCCACCGCCACCGACATCGCCTTCTCGGTGGGTGTTCTCGTCTTGCTTGGCGCCCGCGTCCCCTCGTCCCTCAAGGTGTTCCTGCTGGCGCTCGCCATCATCGACGACCTCGGCGCCATCGTCATCATCGCCCTGTTCTACACCGAGGACCTGTCCTGGAGCATGCTGATACCGGCCGCAGCCGGCGCGGCCGTCCTGTGGACCCTCAACGCCCGCGGCGTGATGCGGACGGCCCCCTATGTCCTCGTGGGCATCTTCATCTGGGTGTGCGTGCTGAAGTCGGGTGTGCACGCCACTCTGGTCGGGGTGATCGTGGCGCTGGCCATCCCGCTCAGGCCCGCTCCGCCGGAGCAGCCGTCCCTGCTGGAGCAGCTGGAGGAGAGCCTGCACCCCTGGGTGGCCTTCGCCGTGCTGCCGCTGTTCGCCTTCGCCAACGCCGGGGTATCGTTGCACGGCCTGTCTCTCGCCAGCCTCCTCGAGCCGGTGCCCTTAGGCGTCGCCGCCGGCCTGTTCCCCGGCAAGGCGATCGGCATCCTGGCTGCCACCTGGATCGCCGTCGCGACCGGCCTCGCGCAGAAGCCCGCCGGCGCCAGCTGGGCGCAGATCGCCGGCCTCGCCGTCCTCGGCGGCATCGGCTTCACCATGAGCCTGTTCATCGGCATGCTGGCCTTCCCCGATCCCGCGCACGCCGCGCAGTTGCGGCTGGGCGTGCTGACCGGCTCTCTGGTCTCTGCGGCCGTGGGCTATCTGCTGCTGCGGGCTTCCAGTGGACGCGGCGCGCAGGGGTCAGACCCCTTGCGCGAACGCTGACGGTTCGCAACGGCGCCCGAGGCAAGGGGTCTGACCCCGTCCGTTCACTGCGCCTGGGAACGGGTCTGGGCCGCACGGATCGCGGGCATGACAGAGCTCTCCAGCGATTCCGCCGAGATGGGCCCTGTATGCTTGTAGACGACGACGCCCCGGCCATCGACGACGAACGTCTCGGGCACGGCGATGACGCCCCACTCGATGCCGGCCCGGCCGTCGGCGTCCGCGCCCACCGCCGCAAACGGGTTGCCGTGGCGGCCCAGGAAGCGGCGCGCATCGGCGGCCTGGTCCTTGTAGCTGAAGCCAAGGAGGCGCACGCCGGACCTCTCCTTGAGCGCCATCAGCTGCGGGTGCTCCTGCAGGCAGGGCGCGCACCAGGAGGCCCAATAGTTCACCACTGTCACCTGCCCGGTCTTGAAGTCGTCGGCGGAGACGCCCGGCACGGGATTGGCCCCGTCGCTCAGGCCCTCCACCGCCGGCAAGGTTGTGGCCGGCGCCGGCCGGCCGATCAGGGCGGAGGGCAGCCGCGACGGGTCCCCGCCGCGCAGCGCGAACACGAACAGCAGCGTCAGGAGGCCGAAGATGGCGAGCGGCCAGGCCAGGAGGCGCATGGCGCGTCAGCCTCGCGGTTCGCTGCCGCCGGAGCGGCGCCGGATGCCGCGCGCGTCCAACTCGTCGAGCAGGCGCTGCTGATGGCGGCCGTTGGCCACCAACCACGCCACCAGCCCGGCCAGCACCACGGCGGCCACGGCATAGGAGGCCCAGATATAGGCAGCGTGCGGGCCAAGGTCCCAGAGCGCCATGTGTGTCACTCCGCGGGCTCGGCCAGGCCGGCCGCCACCTGCACCCGAGCCAGCCGCAATGCCTTGACGCGCCGGCGCAGGATCTCGTTGCGCATGGCCTTGAGGTGCAGCGCCACGAACAGCGCCAGCATGCCGGCGGCCATGATCAGCAGCGGCCACAGCAGCGAGGGGTGGATGGTGGGGGCGCCGAGGCGCGACACGCTGGGCGCCTGGTGGATGCTGTTCCAGTCCACCGAGAAGCGGATCACCGGCAGGATGACGATGCCGACGATCCCCAGCACGGCGGTGAGGTTGGCGGCGAGCGTCTCGTCCTCGATGGAGGAGCGGAGCGCGATCAGCCCGAGGTAGAGGAAAAACAGGATCAGCACCGAGGTGAGCCGCGGGTCCCAGGTCCAGAACGCGCCCCACATGGGCTTGCCCCACAGCGAGCCGGTGACGAGACACAGGAAGGTGAACGCCGCACCGATCAGGGCTGCCGACTTGGCGGAGACGTCGGCCAGCGGGTGCCGGAACACCAGGAGGCCGAAGCTGGAGGCCGCCACCACCACGTACCCGAGCATGGACAGCCACGCCGCCGGCACGTGCACGTACATGATCTTGACGGTGTGCCCCTGCTGGTAGTCGGGTGGCGCCGTAAAGGCCATGACAAGCCCCGCCGCGATCAGCACGCACGCCAGGGCGGCAATCCAAGGCAGGAGCCGCGCGGACAGCGCCATGAAGCGCGTAGGGTTCGCGAGACGCTGTGTAAAGGTCTGCATGGCGCTGGTCTAAGGCCAAATCCCGCCGCCTGCAAATCGGCACTATGTCCCACGACCGGCGCCATTTCGCGGCGCTCTTTCTTCGGCGCCACGAGGTTCTCCCCGCAGCCGCTCGCAGGTGGCGCAATTGCGATCGATCCAGTGGATTTGCGCGGTGTCTATGGCTTCAGTGGATTGAGGACCTGGACGCAGGCAAAGTCCCTCTCGTTGTCTGTGACGACGACGCAGCCGTTGGCCTCGGCGACGGCCGCAATGATGGTATCGAGCCCGCTTCGCGGCATGCCCTTCGCTTTTCCGTCGGCCATCAGCCTCGCCCAGATCAGCGCGGCCCCTTCGTCGAACGACAGCACCCGGCCGGCAAACAGCGCCTGTGGCCCCTCTGGACCGAGGAACCAAGCTTCAAGCTGGTCGCGCCGCTTGCCGGCAGGCTTTTCGAGCACGCCCCGCCGGATCTCGGCCAAGGTGAGAGAGGAGATGAAAAGGTCCTCGTCGCTCTGCTCCCCCATCCATGCCACCAGAGATGCCGAGGGGGACGGCTTGACGATGTTGCTGATGATGTTGGTGTCGAGCAGGTAGCGCATCAAATCTCGAGGTTGCGCCCCTCCTCGCGCGAACGCGTCAGATCGAGATCGGCGTCGACAAGCGGCGACCGGCGCAGCGCCGCGAGGATGCCCCCCTTCTTGGGTGGCTCCCCAGCGACCGATTGAGCGATGATCGCGCGCAGCCTCGTAGCCTCGGCGCTGTCCTCCGCCAGGCGTCGCGCCAACGACCGGATGAGATCGCGGTCCAAATTGCGACCAAGAACCTCGAATCGCGCCAGCCCGCGCTCGCCGAGGCGGGAGCGATAATTCCGGATGGCGCGCCTCTGAGAACTGCTCATGCTCTGTCCTGTCCTCAAACTATCTCCAGTAATATATCCAGTCTCTGGGCCAGCCGCAAGGTGGCCCGAAATACGGCGCGCATCGCAGATAGCTACGCATGGACGCGGCTATTGCAGTTGGAACCGCAGGGCGAGGGCCGCGGCCAGGGGGGCCAGCACGATGGAAGCCAAGGAGATGGCCACCAGAATCAGGAACGCCGGCAGGAAGCCGCCGCTGCCGGTCACGGCCGCGCCGACGGCCTCGATGCCGAACAGCAGGGTAGGCACGAACAGCGGCAGCATCAGGAGGGCGATCAGCACGCCGCCGCGGCGCGCCCGCAGAGTGAGGGCAGCGCCGATGGCGCCGATGAAGCTCACGGCCGGCGTGCCGACCAACATGGTGAGGACCAGCGCGCCGTAGGCCTCCAGGGGCAGGTTCACGAGCAGGCCCAGCACCGGTGCCAGCACGATCAGGGGGATGCCGGTGCTGAGCCAGTGGGCGAGGCTCTTGGCCGCGGCGACGGCCTCCAGGGGCAGCGGGCCGGTGGCCAGCACCTCCAGCGAGCCGTCCTCGAAATCGGTCTCGAACAGCCGGCCCAGCGACAAAAGCGTGGCCAGCAGCAGGGCCACCCACAACAGGCCGGGAGCGATACGCGACAGCAGGTTCAGGTCGGGACCCAGGCTCAGAGGCAGCATGGTCACGACCACCAGGTAGAAGCCGAGCGCCACGCCGATGGCGCCGCCCTCTTTCCACGCGAGCAACAGGTCGCGCCGCACCAAGTGCCAGAACGGCTTCATGCCGCGGCCGCCGCCGGTGGGCCCAGCCGCAGCTCCTGCGCCCGGTCGAAGGCCAGCGGCAGGTGCGTTGCCGCGACCACGAGGCCGCCGCGGGACAGATGCCGGTTGACGGCGCCGGCCAGCGCGCCCTGCGCCGCCTCGTCGAGCGAGGCGGTGGGCTCGTCGAGCAGCCAGACCGGCCGCTCAGCCAGCAGCAGCCGCATCAGGCCCGCGCGCCGCCGCTGGCCCGCGGAGAGATAGCCGGCCGGGATATCGCGCAGGACGGCCAAGCCGAAGGCGTCGAGGGCCGCCTCCAGGCGGTCCGCGGCGCCGCCCAGGAAGGCATCCCAGAAGGCCGCGTTCTCGACCACCGTCAGGCCGGGCTTCACCGCGTTGGCGTGCCCGACATAGTGGCACTGCTCGGCGATGCCCGCATCCGCGGCACCGCCTTCCAGGAGGACCCGGCCCGCCTCGGGCCGCAGGAAGCCGGCCAGCGTGCGCAGCAGCGTGGTCTTGCCGGCGCCGTTCGGGCCGGTCACCAGCAGCGCCCGGCCAGGGTCGACGGCAAACGAGAGGCCGGCGAACAGAACGCGCCCGCCGCGCCTTGCGCATAGCTCCTCGCCAATCAGCTTCATGGGCCTTCCCCGTGCCAGGGGCGCATACTAGACTCGTTCAACGGTTTCAATTCCGTCCCCGCCCAGCCCGAGGCCCGCTCGGCGCGCGCGATAGATTTCACAAGGAGACCGCCCCTCATGAGCACGGCCGCACCCCATCCCGACAGCTTCAGGTGCCGCAAGGCGCTGAGCGCCGGCGGCAGGACCTACGAGTACTTCTCCCTCCCGGATGCCGAAAAGAACGGGCTCGGCGGCATCTCCAGGCTCCCCACCTCGCTCAAGGTCCTGCTGGAGAACCTCCTGCGCTTCGAAGACGGCCGCTCCGTGAAGGCGGACGACATCCGGGCGGTGGCAGAGTGGCTCAAAGCCAAGTCCTCCACCCGCGAGATCGCCTACCGGCCGGCGCGGGTGCTGATGCAGGACTTCACGGGCGTGCCGGCGGTCGTGGACCTGGCCGCCATGCGCGACGCCATGCGGCATCTGGGCGGCGACCCTTCCAGGATCAACCCGCTGGTGCCGGTGGACCTCGTCATCGACCATTCCGTGCAGGTGGACTACTTCGGCACCGCCGACGCCTTCAAGCGGAACGTCGAGATCGAGTACGAGCGCAACAAGGAGCGTTACGAGTTCCTGCGCTGGGGCGCCGGCGCCTTCAACAACTTCCGCGTGGTGCCGCCGGGCACCGGCATCTGCCACCAGGTCAACCTGGAGTACTTGGCGCAGTCGGTGTGGACCAAGGAGGCGGGCAACAAGCCCCAGGCGTTCCCCGACACCTGCGTCGGCACCGACAGCCACACCACGATGGTTAATGCGCTGGGCGTGCTGGGCTGGGGCGTGGGCGGCATCGAGGCCGAGGCGGCCATGTTGGGCCAGCCGGTGGCCATGGTGATCCCCGAGGTAATCGGCTTCCGCTTCCACGGCAAGCTCAAGGAGGGCTTGACGGCCACCGACCTGGTGCTCACCTGCACGCAGATGCTGCGCAAGCGCGGCGTGGTGGAGAAGTTCGTCGAGTACTTCGGCGACGGCCTGGACCACCTCTCGGTCGAGGACCGCGCCACCATCGCCAACATGGCGCCCGAGTACGGCGCCACCTGCGGCTTCTTCCCGGTCGATGCCGATGCCATCAAGTACCTGAAGGCCACCGGCCGTGCGCCCGAGCGCGTGGCGCTGGTGGAGGCCTACTGCAAGGCGCAGGGCATGTGGCGCGAGGCCGGCGGGGCGCCCGCCTATACCGACGTGCTGGAGCTGGACCTCGCCACCGTCGAGCCGTCCATGGCCGGCCCGAAGCGTCCGCAGGACCGGGTGCCGCTCAGCGGTGCCAAGGTCGGCTTCGCGGCGGTGCTGCCGGACATCGTCAAGGGCGCAAGTCTGGCACAGAAGGCCGAGGTTGCGGGAGCAGGCTATGAGCTCGGCAACGGCGACGTGGTCATCGCCGCCATCACCTCGTGCACCAACACCTCCAACCCCTCGGTGCTGATCGCGGCCGGCCTGCTGGCGCGCAACGCGCGCAACAAGGGCCTGAAGGCGCAACCCTGGGTTAAGACCTCGCTCGCCCCCGGGAGCCAGGTCGTCACGGACTATCTCGACAAAGCCGGCCTGCAGGAGGACCTGGACGCACTGGGATTCAACCTGGCGGGCTACGGCTGCACCACGTGCATCGGCAATTCCGGGCCGCTGCCCGATGCCATCGGCGATGCGGTGCGGGCCAACGACCTCGTGGTCGCCGCGGTGCTCTCCGGCAACCGCAATTTCGAGGGCCGGGTGAACCCGGACGTGAAGGCCAATTACCTCGCCTCGCCGCCTCTGGTGGTGGCCTACGCCATCGCCGGCACGCTGAACAAGGACCTCACCGCCGAGGCCCTCGGCACCGGCTCCGACGGCCGGCCGGTGTACCTGAGGGACATCTGGCCCACCTCGGCCGAGATCGCCGAACTGATGCGGACCTCCATCACGCCTGAGATGTTCGCCAGGCGCTACGGCGCGGTGTTCACGGGCGACGCCAAGTGGCAGGCCATGGGCAAGGCCAAGCCGAGCCTCACCTACAACTGGAACTCCGGCTCCACCTACGTGCAGAACCCGCCCTATTTCGAGGATGTGCCGGCCACCCCGGCGCCCGTCTCCGACGTGGTCGGCGCGCGCATCCTGGGCCTGTTCCAGGACAGCATCACAACCGACCACATCTCGCCCGCCGGCTCCATCAAGAAGGACGGCCCCGCCGGTGTGTACCTGATCGAGCATCAGGTGCGGCCGGCCGACTTTAACTCGTACGGGGCACGCCGCGGCAACCACAACGTGATGATGCGCGGCACCTTCGCCAACGTGCGGATCAAGAACATGCTCATGGGCGGCAAGGAGGGCGGCAACACCATCCATTATCCTTCGGGCGAGGCCATGTCGATCTATGACGCCGCCATGCTCTACAAGGCCGAGGGCGTGCCGCTGGTGGTGCTGGCCGGCAAGGAATACGGCACCGGCTCCAGCCGCGACTGGGCCGCCAAGGGCACGCGCCTCCTTGGCGTGCGCGCGGTGATTGCACAGTCCTTCGAGCGCATCCACCGCTCCAACCTGGTCGGGATGGGCGTGCTGCCGCTGGTGTTCGCGGACGGCCAATCCTGGCAGACCCTCGGGCTCGCCGGCAACGAGACGATCACCATCCGCGGCCTCACCGGTCTCAGACCGCGCCAGACTCTGGCGGTGGAGATCGCCGGCGACGACGGCAAGACCGCCAGCATCGAGGTGCTGTGCCGGATCGATACGGAGGAGGAATTGGGCTACTACCGCCACGGCGGCATCTTGCCGTTCGTGCTCCGCAACCTCGCCGCGTAAGTATCAGACCCTCCAGGTCTCACACCTTAGCTCCATCGCCGGCTGTGCATACGGTGTCAGACCCGGAGGGTCTGACACCTACAAATAGTTGACGACGCAAGGATTGTGCGATGCGGTGCGGTCGGAAGCCGTCTCGACTCACCCATTCGTGACTCGCACTTGAACGGCCGAATCCAGATATTTCCCGCGTGGGGAGCGCTAGCGTGGATTGGAAGCCGTAAACCGATGCGGTCTTTGGCGATCCTGGCGTTAGCCAGCCTGACCCAGCTTACCGGCCCGAGCGAGGCGGGCGCCCAGGCCGCGGCCACGTCCGCGCAGGTCAGGGCCGTCTACGAGCTCTACACCAGCCAGGGCTGTTCCTCCTGCCCCGCCGCCGATGCGGTGCTGGGGCGGCTCGCCAAGCGCGACGACGTAATCGCCCTCACGCTTCCGGTGGACATCTGGGACTATCTCGGCTGGCGGGATACGCTCGCACGCCCGGAGTTCACCGAGCGGCAGAAGGCCTACGCCCGCGTGCTGGGCGACGGCATGGTGTACACGCCCCAGGCGGTGGTGAACGGCCTCGTACACCTCAACGGCACCAGCGAAGAACGGGTGGACCGCGCGATCGACAAGACGGCCAAGCTGTTCGGCGCGTCCCGCGTGGGCGTGAAGCTGTCGGCCACCGACGGCAAGCTCCTGATCGACGTGGCGCCCGCCCCCGAAGGCGTGAAGGCCAAGGAGGCCACCGTGTGGCTGGCGGCGATCACCAGCAGCGTCAAGGTGCCGATCTCGCGCGGAGAAAACCAGGGCCGCACCATCGTCTACTCGAACGTGGTAAACCGCATGATGCCCATCGGCACCTGGGACGGTGCGGAAATGGTGGTGCGCCTCGATCACCGCAGCTTCATGCAGGGTGCAGCCGACCGCTGCGCCGTCATTCTGCAGCAGGGCCACGGCGGCCCCATTGTCGGCGCCGCCCTCCTCGACGGGATGCAGTAGTCCGGCCCCATTCAATTGATGCGCAACCGCTGATTCTGTGTTCGGCCCGCGCGGGATGCGCTTCTGCAGGCCCCGATCTTTGCAGACGGAAGCGGGCCGCAGCGACTCCTCGTTCGGGCTCGCGCCTGCCAGACCATCACGGGCGGAGCAGGAGGTAGGTCCCCTGCGCCAGGTAGACGATGGCGATGGCGGCGATGATGCGCGAGGCCCACAGCCGGAATTGCGCGTCGCTGAGCCGCTCCAGCACCGGGCGCGCCAGCGAGGTGCCTGCGATCGACGCCACGACGGCCGCTGTCGCCAGGAGCGGATCGAGACCCCCGGCCTGGCCGACCAGTACGCCGAAATAGGCGAGCTTGGCACCGTGGCTCGCGAGCTGGCAGACCGCCTTGGTTGCCACGATCTGGCGGCGGTCGAGCTTGCCGCTGAGGAAGAAGGCGTCGATCAGCGGGCCGGAAACGCCGGCGAGCAGCATCAGCGTCATGGACGCCGAGCCGAACAGCAGGCCGTGGCCGAGCCGCTCCGGGTCCGGTTTCAGGCTGGCCGGCACCAGCTTGATCGCAAACGGCGACAGCCCGAGCAAAATGAAGGCTAGGGGCTTGGAGGGTACGTACTGCCACAGGCTCCAGGCGACAAACGCCACCGCGCCGCCGGCCAGGAAGTTGACGACGGCCCGCCAGTGCGCATGGCGCGCCCACAGGAGGCCGCGCCACCCGTTTGATGCCATCTGCGCCACGGCATGCAGGGCCATCGCCTCGGGCAGGGGCAGCAGCGCCAGCAGCACCCCCATCAGGATGAGTCCGCCGGCCATGCCGAAGATGCCGGACAGGAACGAGGTGGCGACCATGGTCGAAACGAGGCCGAGCACGAGCGCGGCCGGCACGGCGGACATGGCGGACATCGGGGGGCCCTCCCGGCCCCGATCTATGCGCCGGTTGCCGGCCGCCGAAAAGCCGAGTTATCTTGCGCTCAGCATAAGTTTTCCTGATGGTTGGCAATGCGCCGGCTCCCGCACCTCAACGGCATCAAGGCGTTCGATGCCGCGGCCAGGCGCGGCAGCTTCGCCGGCGCAGCGGCGGAGCTCAACGTGTCCGCCGCCGCCGCCAGCCGCATGGTGCGCGTGCTCGAGGACCGCCTCGGCGTCGCCCTCTTCGAGCGTGGCGCCAACCGGCTGGCGCTCACCTCGCGCGGCCGCACTTATCACGTCGGGCTGTCGCCGATCCTCGATGCGCTGGCGCAACTCACGGACCAGGTGAAGGCGCAGGCTGCGAGCCGGGTCCTGATCATCGGCGTCGGGCCCACCTTCGCCGTGCGCTGGCTGATCCCGCGGCTGGCCTCATTCCAGGAGGTCGCGCCCGACATCGAGGTGCGCGTCACCACCGGCGGTGCGGCGGCCCCCTTCGCGGATGACTGGACCTGCGGCATCAAGCTTGGCGACGGGCGCTGGCCCGGGCTCATCGCCGAGCGTCTGTTCGATGCCGACCTCACGCCCGTATGCACGCCGCGGCTAGCGCAGCGCCTCAAGTCGCCGCGGCAGCTCAGGCCGCAGATGCTCCTGCGCGTGGCGCATGCCCACGAGGACTGGCCGCTGTGGCTGGAGGCTGCGGGCCTGCCGGGGATGACGGCGGCCGGTCCGACGTTCGAGTTCTACGGCCAGGCTTTGCAGGCGGCGAGCGACGGCGTCGGCGTGACGCTGGGCATCCGGCCCTATATCGACGACGACCTGAAGGCCGGGCGCCTGGTGGCGCCGTTCAAGCTCTCGGTGCCGAAGGGCAGCCGGTGGTACCTGGTGTTCAGGGCCGCCCGTGCCGGGGAGCCGGCGTTCCTGGCCTTCCAGGGGTGGCTCCGGCGGGCGGCGCATACGTCGCTGCGCTGACAGGCGCGGCACAACGCGTCGTTTGCGGTCCCCGCTTGCCTGGTCGCATGCCCGGCTATCCTCGCGGGCGACGACATGCGATAAAATTCGTGTCGCAGACACGGCGAGAGCTTAGGTATGGCGAAGAACAAAGTGCATGGCGAAGACCGGTGCGTCGGCGCCGTCAAGGGTCGCTCCCAGGTCAAGAACCCCGTCACCGGCACCTGGACCAAGCGCGACGACGCAACCGGCAAGTTCATGGACGTGAAGGCGGACCAGAAGCCGTTCAAGGGTGTGCGCAAGACAAGGTCCGGCGAAGTGATCGAGAAGTCAGTCGAGCGATTCTCAGACCTGATGAAGCGTCTTGCCAAGCGGTAGGGGGCACTACCGCGTCACGCTCGATGACGCGCTCGAGGCACATCGCTGCGCGATTGCATTTGGAGGACTTCCGGGGATAAGAAGCGAAGCGGGCATCCTCGCTGCAATCGGACGGCCGTACACTGGATACTGCCGCAGCATCGAGAGGAAGGCAGCCGCCTTGTTTGAATCTGTCGCCTGCGGCCACGCCTTCAATGACGGCAATAAGCGCACCGCGGTTCTTCTTGTAGACCTGTTGCTTGAGCGGAGCGGCTACCGCCTTCAACCGGCGACAGACCATGAAAATCTGACGGTCACGTATGAAGCGTTCGCCCTCTGGGTGATAACCGAGCATCCCGCCTTCGACGACGCGGCGGCTTGGTTCCGCGCCCGGATTGTGCGTCCGGCCGAAAAATGAGAAGGCCCAGCGCCGGCCGGAAGACGACGAGATCGGAGAGCCGCACCTCGCCCCTCGCTCCCCTTTCCGGAGTGGCGTCCGTCCCACCGCTGCCCCATCGACCTATGTCGGCCTTGACAGGCGTGGGTGGCCCATTGGACAA
>DATBKR010000493.1:0-5506 GCA_036555805.1 Hyphomicrobiaceae bacterium
GGGTCTGACACCTCCGCCCACTACCGCTACCTCCTGCGCCTCGCCGACAACGCACTGGTGCTGGGGCACCGGCTCACCGAGTGGTCGAGCCGTGCGCCGACGCTGGAGGAGGACATCGCCCTCTCCAACATCGCCCTCGACCTGATCGGCCAGGCGCGCGCGCTCTATGGGCGGGCCTGCGCCTTGGCCGGCGACGGCCGCGACGAGGACCGGCTCGCTTTCTTGCGCGACGCCCACGAGTACCTCAACGTGCAGCTCGTCGAGCGCCCCAACGGCGACTTCGCCGACACCATGGCGCGCCAGCTCTGCTACGCCGCGTTCGCGGTGCCGCTGTGGGCGGCGCTGACGCACTCGCGCGACGCGGAGCTGGCCGGCATCGCCGCCAAGGCGGAGAAGGAGTGCGCCTATCACCTGCGCCACGGCTCGGAATGGGTGATCCGCCTGGGCGACGGCACCGCCGAGAGCCGCCAGCGCATGCAGCGGGCGGTCGACGACATCTGGATGTTCACCGGCGAGCTGTTCGAGGCGGACGACGTGGACCGCGCCATGATCGCAGCCGGCATCGGCGCCGACACGCCGAGTCTGCAGCGGGCCTGGAGCGAGACCATGGGCGACGTACTGGCAGAGGCCACGCTGCAGCGCCCCGCAGACGGCTGGATGATCTCCGGGGGCCGCCGCGGCACGCACACCGAGCACCTGGGCCACATGCTGGCTGAGATGCAGTTCCTGCAACGCGCCTATCCGGGAGCGACGTGGTGAGCACCTTCGGCACAAGTCTCGAGGCGCTCGCGGCCGCAGGCGCTCGCCCGCAGTTGGGGCAGCGCGGCGGCCACGCCGTCCCCTCCCGCCTTGTGGGGGAGGGACAGGATGGGGGGGATTGCAGCCGCGGGGGTCAGACCCCTCGCGAACACCGTGGCGTAAAAGTCTATACGCCGGACGCGAGGGGTCTGACCCCCTCTGGCGCCCACCCACCCCTAACCACCCAGGGGAGGGGAATCCGGTCGGCGTCGGCCGATGGCTCACTATTCCAGGAACGGCGACAGGATGCGCCGGAGTGCCTCCCTGTCGCCGGGGCCGATGCGCGCCAGCACGTTGCGCTCGTGCGCCGAGACGGGGCCCTGTGCGCGCTTGAGAAGGTCGGCGCCGACCGCCGTCAGGTGCAGAGCGTGCGAGCGGCGGTCGGTGGTGGAGCGCGTGCGCTCGACGTGGCCAGCCGCCTCCAGGCTGTCGATCATCTGCACCAGGCGGGCGCGCTCGATGGCCAGCGCCTCCGAGACCCTCGCCTGCGACAGCCCCGGATTGGCGGCAATGACGTTGAGCACCGAGAACTGAGCGGGTGTGATGTCGAGGTCCCTGAGCGCGCGGCGGAAGTCCTGGATCATCCAAAGCTGGGCCCGGCGCACGAGGTAGCCGATCATGCGATCGAGCCCGCCGAGGCTGATCTGGCCGGCGCGGCTGCGCCCGCTGCGGCGCTTGGGCGGGCTCCCGCTCTCCGCGAGGCTGCGCACGCGGGCGGCTTCCCGCGCCTTGGGGCGCCCGGAGGGGTCGCTTTCATCTCCTGACACGAAGGGCTCTCTTTCAGCAGGTGTGGCTGGTCCAGATGTGGAGCAGAGCCGCAGATTCACACGGCTTTCGGCGCTTGTCATCCCAGCGGCGTTTGCACAGGCATCCAACCCATACCCAACTGGCCCACGCCATAACGCTCATTGTACCTACTCACTCTGACGGCCCGGCGTAGGCGCTGTGCACCCTTTGCTTACGTTCCCGCCTTTCGTGCCTGGCCCGAGCTTGACGCAATGCGGGGTCGGCTGCAAAATTCGCTTGTGGACTGCAGAAGCTTCTGGAGGAGCGCACATGCAAGAATGGCACAAGCCGGAAGTGACCGAGCAGGACGTCGGGCTCGAGGTGACGAGCTATCTGTCGGCGGAGCTGGACGAGGCCTGAGCGGCCGGGGCTGAGCGTCACCGGCCGTAGTCAGGCGTATCGCGTTCGCGGCGATCCGGCGGCTATTGAGCGCACGGTGGACCGTCGCGAGTTCATGACGCTCTATGTGCCCGGCGCGGGTCTTTGCCGAGGGTAACGCCCATGCTGATCAAGGTGTTGGGCTCGGCGGCCGGCGGCGGGTTCCCGCAGATCAACTGCAACTGCGCCAACTGCGCCGATGTCCGGCTGGGCAAGCCGGGGTTGGCGCCGCGCACCCAGTCCTCGCTGGCCGTTAGCCGCGACGGCGAGTCCTGGGCGCTGCTCAACGCCTCACCGGACCTGCGGCAACAGGTGGCCGCTACGCCCGAACTGGCGCCGGCGGGCCGGAGGGTACTCGGAGGCGCCCGCACGAGCCCCATCAAGGCCGTGGCGCTGACCAACGGCGATGTCGATCACATTGCCGGCCTGCTCAGCCTGCGTGAGGCCTTCGCGTTCACGATCTACGCCACCGAGCGCGTCCTGGGCACCCTAGCCGCCAACCGCATCTTCAGCGTGCTCGATAGCCGGCTGGTGCAGCGGGTGGCGACCGCCCCCGGCCGGCCAGTGAAGCTTGCGGGCGGCGGACAGGACCTCGGGCTGACGCTCGAGGCATTCCCGGTGCCGGGCAAGGTGGCCCTCTACCTGGAAGACGCCGCCGCTGGCCCCGGCCTCGGCACGCGCGAGGGCGATACCGTTGGGGTAAGGGTCGCCGATCCCGTCACCGGCGCCGCCTTCTTCTACATCCCGGGCTGCGCGGCGGTCGACGCGGCGCTTGCCGCCCGGCTGCGCGGCGCTTCCCTGGTCTTGTTCGACGGCACGCTCTACAGTGACGAGGAGATGATCGTCCAGGGGCTTTCGGCCAAGACCGGCCGGCGCATGGGCCATATCAGCATGTCCGGCCGCGACGGCGCCCTCGCCGCCTTCGCCGGTCTCGATGTCGAGCGCCGCGTGTTTGTGCACATGAACAACTCCAACCCGGTGCTGCGGGACGGCAGCCGCGAGCGCCGCGAGGTGGAGGAGGCGGGCTGGGAGGTGGCCTGCGACGGCATGGAGATCCGCCTATGAGCCGGTTGCTGACGCCCGAGGAACTCGAAGCCGCCATCCGCCAGGTCGGCGCCGAGCGCTATCACGACAAGCACCCGTTCCACCGCCTCTTGCACGGCGGCAAGCTCGACCAGGGGCAGGTGCAGGCGTGGGCGCTCAACCGCTACTGCTACCAGGCCGGCGTGCCGCGCAAGGACGCGGCCCTGATGAGCCGCGCGCTCGACCGCGAGTTGCGGCGCGAATGGGTGCATCGCATCCTCGACCACGACGGCAGCGGCGGCGAGCAGGGCGGCATCGAGCGCTGGCTCGTGCTCACCGACGCGCTGGGGCTCGACCGCGCCTATGTGGTCTCCATGGAGGGGGCGCTGCCGGCCACGCGCTTCGCCGTGGAGGCCTACGTGAACTTCGTGCGTGAGCGCACGCTGCTGGAGGCGGTCGCCTCGTCGCTCACCGAGCTGTTCGCGCCCTCGATCCACCGCGAGCGCATCTCCGGCATGCTGGAGAACTACGCGTTCGTGGGCGAGCGGGCGATGCAGTACTTCCGCCGCCGGCTCGACCAGGCCAACCGCGACGCCGACTTCGCGCTCGCCTACGTGAAGGAGCATGCGCGGACCCCCCAGGAGCAGGCGGCCGCGGTCGCAGCGGTGCGATTCAAGTGCAACGTGCTGTGGGCCCAGCTCGATGCCCTGCATCACGCCTATGTCACGCCGGGCCTCGTCCCGCCCGGCGCGTTCCGGCCTGCTGCGCCATGAGCGATGCCTCGAACGCCGGCCCTTCCGGCCCCGGCAGGCGCCGGCGCGCCGTCATCTCGGCGGCGTCGATGCCGCACCTGTCGCGCTCCTTCAAGCTGCAGCATGACAAGGGCCGCGACCGCTGGATCATCCAGGGGCCCGAGCGCGTGTTCTCCCCCGACGCCATTGCGGTCGAGGTGCTCAGACTCTGCGACGGCCGCCGCACCGTCGCGGAGGTCGCGGAAAGCCTGGCCTTGCGCTACACTGCGCCCAAGGAGCAAATCCTGGCTGACATCGTCTCCATGCTCCAGGGCCTCGCCGACAAGGGCGTGGTGAGTTGCACTGAAGCGCGTTTGCACTAGATTCCGGCGGACACCTCCCACCGATCGCGAAAGACACGCATGGCCAACCTCGATATGGCGCGCGGGCAGGCGCCCGAAAGCGACAGCAAGATCAAGCTGCACGGGCGCGAGGCGTTCGAGGGCATGCGCAAGGCCGGGCAGCTCGCCGCCGAGGCCCTGGACATGCTGGTGCCGCACGTGCGGCCCGGCGTCACCACCGAGTATCTGGACGACCTGATCATGGCGTTCGCGGTCGAGCACGTGGCCATCCCCGCGCCGCTCAACTACCGGGGCTTCCCGAAGTCGATCTGCACCTCCGTGAACCATGTGGTCTGCCACGGCATCCCCAACTCCAAGCCGCTGAAAGAGGGCGACATCATCAACATCGATGTTACGCTCATCGTCGACGGCTGGCACGGGGACACCAGCCGCATGTACGCCGTGGGGCACATCTCGCGCCGGGCGGAGCGGCTGATCGAGGTCACCTACGAGGCGCTGATGCGCGGAGTGGCCGCCGTCAGGCCGGGCCACACGACGGGCCACATCGGTGCAGCGATCCAGAGCTATGCCGAGAGCGAGCGCTGCAGCGTGGTGCGCGATTTCTGCGGCCACGGCCTGGGCCGCGTGTTCCACGACCGGCCCAACATCCTGCACTACGGCGAGCCGGGCGACGGCGTGGTCCTGGAACCCGGCATGCTGTTCACCATCGAGCCGATGATCAACCTGGGCAAGCCGCACGTGAAGGTGCTTGCCGACGGCTGGACGGCGGTGACGCGCGACCGCGAGCTGTCGGCGCAATTCGAGCACACGGTGGGCGTGACGGAGACCGGGTGCGAGGTGTTCACCCATTCGCCCATGGGGCTGGAGCGGCCGCCGTACCGGCTCTCCTGAAATGGATGGCTGGGGCGTCTCGATGAGCCAGATGAACCGCGGACTGAAGGACGCCAACGTTGCCCCGGACCTCTTCGAGCAGCCGGCGCCACTCTCGGGTTCGTCGGGCAGGTATCACGAAGGCCACCGCCAGCGGCTGAAGGAGCGCTTCCTCAATGCGGGGCCCGCGTCGTTCCAGGACTACGAACTCCTCGAGCTTGTCCTCTTCAGCGCCATTCCGCGCCGCGACACCAAGCCGATCGCCAAGGAGCTTCTCAGGCGGTTCAACAACTCCTTTGCCGAGGTGATCAGCGCGCCACCCGAGCGCCTGAAAGAGGTGAAGGGCGTGGGCGATTCCGCCGTCCTCCAGCTGCAGCTGGTGCGCGCCGCGGCGCTGCGGCTCATGCAAGGCGGCATCAAGGAGCGCGACGTGTTCGATTCCTGGGAGGCGGTGCTCGACTACTGCCGCGCCGCCATGGGCTTCGAGACCAGCGAGCAGTTCCGCATCCTGTTTCTCGACAAGAAGAACCGCCTGATTGCCGACGAGGTGCAGCAGCG
>DATBKR010000494.1:0-3567 GCA_036555805.1 Hyphomicrobiaceae bacterium
GGCACTGCTTGCCGGCGAAGTTCGATGTGCCGGCGTTGGGGCTGATCAGGAACACATTCGCGTCCGTGACCGGCTTGAAAATCGCCTGCAGGACGTTGGAGAAGATCGGCCCCACCACGAAATCGACCTTGTCGCGCTCGATGAGCCCCTTGACCTTGGTCACGGCCACGTCGGGCTTGAGTTCGTCGTCGACCACCACGACCTCGGGGTCGCGGCCGCCGAGCTTGCCGCCGAGCGTCTTCACCGCGAGCGCGAAGCCGTCGCGCACCTGTCCGCCCAGCACGGCCGCGGGACCCGACAGCGTGACGATGATCCCAACGCGAAGCTTGTCCTGCGACAGCGCGGCGTTTGCCGACCAAGTCAGCACCGTCACCGCCGCCAATGCACGCATAGAGGTCAGCATACCTCGTCCCCCATCAGCTTTCGATGCCTGGCTCCAGGCAGATCGATCCCCTGCTTGCAGACGGTTGACATCTTGAGCCGAGTTAGGTGGAAGTCAACATAATAGATCGGAGCGGCGTGCGTGCCGGAGCGCGAGGTGACAAGGAGCGGACGTGGTCAAAGCGAGAGGCAAGGTCGAGAGCACCGACAGCCCGGCACCACGGAAGCCACGCCAACGCAAGTCCGCGGGCAAAGCGGGTTTCCATCTGGAAACGCACGCCTTCTATTGGTTCAGCCGGATCCTGTCCGGCCGCAACCGCGTGCTCAACGGCGAGCTGCGGGGCTTCGGCCTCGACTATCCGCGCTGGCGCGTGATGGCGGTTCTCGATCAGTATCCGGGCTGCTCGATGCAGCAGCTCGCGGAGCATTCGGGCGTCGACCGAACGAGCCTGGCGCACACCGTCGCGCTCATGGCACGACAAGGGCTGCTGACGCGGCGGGCACGGAGAGCCGATCGTCGCAGCGTCATGCTCAATCTAACGCCACGCGGCCGCAACCTGCTCGATCGAATCCTGCCGGCCGTCCTGACACACTCGCGCCAAGCGCTGTCCGGCTTCACGGCCGCCGAGATGCGGATGCTTTTCAAGCTGCTTCGGCGGATGGCCGACAACATCGCGGCTTGAGCGGCTCCTTGAAATGCAATGTGACTGGGCATAGCTCAGCCTAGTAGAGCACCTGCCCGCACCTGCTTTGGGACTAGACTTTACGCATCACGCGACCATCTGGTCGACAAGAGCGATGAGGCCCTTCAGCAGCGCTGTCGGGCTCGGCGGACAGCCGCCGACGTGCAGATCAACCGGAATGACGGACGACACCGGGCCGCAGCAAGCATAGCTGCCCGCGAACACTCCGCAGTTGGCCGCGCAGTCGCCTGCCGCCACCACCCACTTCGGGTCCGGCGTGGCGGCATAGGTGCGCTCCAGCGCCTCGCGCATGTTCTTTGTGACGGGACCGGTGACCAGCAGCACGTCGGCGTGACGTGGCGAGGCAACGAAGCGCAACCCGAAGCGCTCGATGTCATAGAAGGCGTTGTTGAGGGCGTGAATCTCCAGCTCGCAGCCGTTGCACGAGCCCGCGTCCACCTCGCGGATCGAGAGGCTCCGGCCCAGACGGCTGCGCGCCACCACGCCGAGGTTCTGCGCAAGCTCGGCAAGGTGCACCTCGTCCGCCGTCGGCGGCCGCTCGGTCAGCGGGCGCTGGAGCAGGAGGCTCTGGAAGAGCAGCTTACGCATGATTCAATGCCCCAGCGGGGCTGAAAGTCGTGCCCCGAGCGATCGTGGGTTGGGTCGAGCGGAGCGAGACCCAACAAACTGAGTTGGGTCAGCGCCCCGGCATTCGCCGGGACTTGACCCAACCTACGGTCTGCAGAAGATCGCGCATGATCTGTATCCGGTTAGAGGTCGTGCCCCGAGTAGGAGCAGTTGAACGACTTGTTGCAGAGAGGGAAGTCGGCGACGATGTTGCCTTCGACGGCGGCCTCGAGCAGCGGCCACTGGAACCACGACGGGTCGCGCAGGTGGCAGCGCGCGATGGTGCCGTCGGCAGCCACGCGCACCCAGGCCAGCACGTCGCCACGGAAGCCTTCCACCAGCGCCAGGCCCTCGCCACCGTTGGCCGCGGATTGCCCGGCGACGCCCGTATCGAGACTGCCGCCGGGCAGGCCCGCCAGGATCTGCTCGATGAGCGCGACGGACTGGTAAATCTCGGCGATGCGCACCCAGACGCGGGCATCGACATCGCCCTGCTCGCGCACGGCCACATCGAAGCGCAGGTCTGGGTAGGGCGCGTAGCCCGGCACCTTGCGCGCGTCGAACGCGCGGCCCGACGCGCGGCCGACGAAGCCGCCGGCGCCGTATTGCCGGGCCAGCTCCGCGCTGAGCTTGCCCGTGGTGACCGTGCGTTGCTGCAGGGAGGCGGTGCCGTCGTAGAGCTCGACCAGCTCTGGGAAGCGGCGCTTGACGGTGCCGGCAAGCTCGTGCAGCGCCGCGATGCCGCCCGGCGCGAGATCGACGGCCACGCCGCCGGGCACCACGCGGTCCATCATCAGGCGGTGACCGAAGCACAAATTGGAGGCGCGCAGCACCTCCTCGCGCAGGATGCCGCAGTGGGCGTGCATCAGGGAGAACGAGGCGTCGTTGCAGATGGCGCCGATGTCGCCCAGGTGGTTGGCGATGCGCTCCAGCTCGGCCATCAGCGCGCGCAGCCAGACCGCGCGCAGCGTCGGCGCGAGGCTCAACGCCGCCTCGACGGCCTGGGAGAAGGCGATGGCGTAGGCCACGGTGCTGTCGCCGCTGACGCGCCCGGCGAGCCTGGCGGCCTGCTCGATGGTGGCGCCAGCCATCAGGCGGTCGATGCCCTTGTGCACGTAACCCAGGCGCTCCTCCAGCCGCACTACCGTCTCGCCGTTGGCGGTGAAGCGGAAGTGGCCGGGCTCGATGATGCCGGCATGCACCGGGCCGACAGGAATCTGGTGCAGCCCTTCCCCATGCACTGGCCGGAACTCGTAGTCGGTCGGGTCGCGCGGCGCCGCGGCGCCCTTGCCGCCGAGCGGCGCGGCCACTCTCCACGCGCCATGGTCGAGCCACGCACGCGTGTCGGGCGCCGCCGTCGCCGTGAAACCGTACAGATCGCAGATCGCGCGCTCGAGCCGGATCGCCGGCGGATGGTGGCGGCCGAGCGACGGAAAGGCGCCGCTGCGGACCGGCAACGACATGACGCAGGGCTTGTCGAGCTCGGCCGACGTCACGGCCGCATGCACGGCGTCGGCATCGCCCCAGAGCCCGAGCAAGGTCGCGCCCGCCGCGAGCTGCTGCCCGATCGCGTCCCATGTCAGCGCATCGACATCGTAACGCGGCCACGGCGCGTGATCCGCGATCGGCGTGCGGCCTGCGAGGAGATCGGCGATGCGGGTCTGCGCCATGTCGATCACCCGAGCAGCGCCGCCACTGCGCGAAACCAGCGCACGACATCGCCGGGCAGCCACAGGCCGGCGACCAGCACGAGCGCGAGATGGAGGAAGAGCGGCACGTAAGACGCCTTCACTGGATCCTGCGGACCCTTGGGGGCGCCGAACATGACGTCCTGCAGCCGCAATACCAGCGCGCCGAACGCGACCAGCAGGCCGGC
>DATBKR010000495.1:0-3528 GCA_036555805.1 Hyphomicrobiaceae bacterium
GTCTGCATCCTCAAGTGCTGCAGCGTTGTGGCGATCCTGGTCGACGTCCTGCCGTGGACGCCGGCGGCGAGTGCCCCCCACGCCGACATCGCCGTCGCCGCGCTCTCGCCTTTCTCGCGACAACCCGATCCGCCTCCTCCCCGCTCCTGACTCAAGGACGCATGCAGGGACACGCGGCTCCGCGTTGAGCCGGCGCGGCCGCGTGCGTTGCCTTCACCCAGCGGTAGGACGAGGAAGAGCAGGATAAACTCATGTCGCAATCGATCACGACAGGACTGACGCGGCGTGCGCTGCTGACGGGAGCGGCCGGCGCCGGCGTGGCCGGCCTGGTGCCGCGCAGCGCCTTTGCCGGCGACTTCAAGCTCACCCCGGCCCCGGCCAGGGTGCCTCTGGTGCCCGGCCAGCCGGAGACCGCCGTGTGGGCGTACAACGGGACCGTCCCAGGCCCTGAAATCCGCGTGCGGCAGGGCGGGCGCGCCCGGATCGTCGTGGAGAATCGCCTGGCCGAGGAGACCACGGTGCATTTCCACGGCATCCGCCTGCCCAATGCCATGGACGGCGTGCCGTATCTGACGCAGCCCCCGATCGCGCCGGGCACGGCCTTCACCTACGAGTTCGGCGTGCCGGATGCGGGCACCTATTGGTATCACCCGCACGTCGACAGCGCCGTCCAGGTGGGGCGTGGGCTCTCCGGCGCCTTCATCGTGGAGGAGCGCGAGCCGATCGCGGTGGACCGAGATGTCGTCTGGATGCTGTCGGACTGGCGGCTGCTGCCCGACGCCCAGATCAGGGACGACTTCGGCAACATGCACGACATGGCCCACAACGGCCGCGTCGGCGACACGGTGACGATCAACGGCCGGGTGCCGGAGACGTTCGCGGCGCGGCGCGGCGAGCGCATCCGGCTGCGGCTGATCAATGCCGCCAACGCGCGCGTCTTCGGCCTCCGGTTCACCGGGCATGCGCCGACGATCGTCGCCTACGACGGCCAGCCCGTGGCGCCCCACGCCCCGCCGGACGGCGCGGTGGTGCTGGGTCCGGCCATGCGGGCGGATCTCATCCTCGATATGATGGGAAAGCCCGGCGACCGGTTCCAGATCGTCGACGACTACTACCGCGGCCTGGCCTACAGGCTGGTGGACATCGTCTACGACGCCGCGCCGCTGCGCGAGCGGGCGCCCGACACCCCCATCGTGCTTGCCCCCAACGCCCTGCCCGAGCCCGATGTGAGCGGCGCCGTGCGCCACGACGTGACGCTCAACGGCGGCATGATGGGCATGATGATGATGCAGCGCCGGGGCATGGGCGGCATGGCGGACATGATGGCGATGATGCGCAGCGGCAAGATCTGGTTCATGAACGGCGTCGCCATGATGGGGCACACCATGGAGCCCATGCTGACGCTTCCTCGCGGGCGGACGGCGGTGATCGCCATGAGCAACGAGACGATGTGGTGGCATCCCATGCACCTGCACGGTCACGCCTTCCGGGTGATCAGCCGGAACGGCGCGCCCACCCGCTACCGCGAATGGCAGGACACGGTGCTGGTGCCCCCGCGGGAGCGGGCGGAGATCGCCTTCGTCGCCGACAACCCCGGCGACTGGATGTTCCACTGCCACGTCCTGGAGCACCAGATGAGCGGCATGATGGGCATCGTTCGCGTGGCGTGAGGGGCTATGCACGGCCGAGGTGGGAGCTCATGCGGGTACTGGTGTGAGAGTCGATCCGAGAACCAATGAGACCTGACAAGAGGAGACACGCAATGCTGCGTTCGCTGATGCTTGCGCTTGTCGTCATGCTTGGCGTCGCGCCGGTCGCCGCCGAGATGCCCGACGCGCTGATGTACAAGAACCCGCAGTGCGGCTGCTGCGAGGAGTACGCCAGCTACCTGCGCCGCAACGGGTTCAAGGTCACCGTCAAGGAGACCCATAACATGTCCCTGATCAGCCAGCAGAACGGCGTGCCCGAGAAGCTCGCCGGCTGCCACACCATGCTGGTCGGCGGTTACGTGGTCGAGGGCCACGTGCCGGTGGCCGCCATCGACAAGCTCCTCAAGGAGCGCCCCCACATCAAGGGCATTGCGCTGCCCGGCATGCCCGAAGGCTCCCCCGGCATGACCGGCGTGAAGACCGAGCCCTTCACGATCTACGAGATCTCCGACGAGGCGAAGGTCTTCATGGTGGAGTAAGAAGACCCGTCATCCCGGCCGAAGCGATGCGAGCCGCAGGCGAGCAGCGCTTCGAGCCGGGATCTCGTGAGGTTGGGCTCCGACACTCGTTCGACCAGGTCCCGGATAGCCTCGCCCCGGCCTTCGCCGGGGCTCGGCTTCCGGGATAACGGGTCGGATGGATTGTCCCCGTCCTATGCCTCTGCGCGGGTCGGGCGAGCCCGCCTCAGCTGGAACTGCAGGTGCGCCTTCACGGTGGGCCACTCGGCGGCGACGATGCTGTAGACGCAGGTGTCGCGCAAGGTGCCGTTGGGAGCGATCTGGTGGCTGCGCAGGATGCCGTCGAGCCTGGCGCCGAGCCGCTCGATGCCGGCGCGGCTCTGGCGGTTGAAGAAGTGGGTGCGGAACTCCACGGCGATGCAGCCCAAGGTGTCGAAGGCGTGGCCGAGCAGGAGCAGCTTGCAGCGCGTGTTGAGGTCGGTCCGCTGCGCGGATTTTCTGTACCAGGTTGAACCAATTTCCACGCGCCGGTTGGCGGCGTCCACGTTCATGTAGGTCGTCATGCCGACGGCCCTGTCGGCGCCTTGGCCAGCGAGGCTGCCCTCGGCCCCGCCCGGCGCGGTGTCGATCACGGCGAAGGGCAGCATGGAGCCCGCGGCCTGCAGGCCGAGCCGGCGCTCGATCTCGGCCTCCATCGCCTCGGGGGCGGGAACCGACGTGTACCACAGCCGCCACAGCTCGCCATCCCCCGCCGCCTCGGCCAGCCCGGCCGCGTGGCGGCGCTCCAGCGGCTCCAGTGTAACGCGCCCGCTCGTCAGGGTGACGGGGTCCAGCCACGGCATCGCGTGTCGCTCCACAGGATCCGGGCGCGCGAGATTGCGCGAATCCCTGCCCTCCTTTACGTGCCTCTCCGCTTCGAGACCAGCCCGGACCTGGGCCGCGGCTGGGCCTCACACCGAGGCTCGGACAGCCTGGGACCTGCCTCCGAGGGGCGAGAGGAGCCGCCATGTCCGCGCCGGTGCCCGCGCTGATGCTCGCGCTGTTGTCGGCCTTGCCGGCTCTTGCCGCCGCGCTCCTCGCGGGCTGCCTCTATGCCGCGATCTGGCGCGCCGCGCGCGGCCTCGATGCGGCTGCGCGGGCCCTGGCGCGAGCGGCCCCGCTGGGCGCAATCGCGCCGGGATTGCTGGGCATCTCCCTGATCCTGGCCCCGCAGCGCGACGCGGCCGTGGCCGGGCCCGCCGACCTCGCGCGGGCGGCCACCCTGGCGCCCGGCGCCGGCGCCGACCGCGAGCCTGCGTGGGACGTGGTGCCCGTCTTCTACGGTACCGACCGGGCGCGCCAGGAGCCCACGGGCGGCCAGC
>DATBKR010000496.1:0-33583 GCA_036555805.1 Hyphomicrobiaceae bacterium
AGCGCAGGGCGTGTTGGCGGCCCTGGAGGCGGCCATGCAGCGCCATGGGGTGGCAGCTGCCGAGGTGGGGCTGCTGTCGCATGCCACTACCGTGGTCACCAATGCCATCCTGGAGGAGAAGGGCGCGCGCGCCGCGCTCATCACGACGCGTGGCTTCCGCGACGTGCTCGAGTTGCGGCGCTCCGCCCGCTCCGACCTCTACGACCTCTTTCAGGACGCGCCGGCCACGCTGATCCCGCGCCAGCGCCGGTTCGAGATCACGGAGCGGGTGGGGGCCGACGGGGCGGTTGTCACGCAGCTGGCCGAGGGCGAGATCGCGCCGTTGGTGGCAATTTTAAGGGAAGCGCGCGCCGAGGCGGTGGCCGTCTCGCTTCTGTTCAGCTTTCTGAACCCGGGGCACGAGGACCGGCTGGGTGCCGCCTTGCGAGCCGCGCTGCCGGGCCTGCCCGTGTATCTGTCCTCCGAGGTGTTGTCTGAGATCAAGGAGTTCGAGCGCACGAGCACCACCGCCGTGTGCGCCTACGTGGGGCCCATTCTCGCGTCCTATCTGAAGGAGCTGGAAGAGGCGACGCGATCCAAAGGCCTGCCGCGTCTCTATGTCATGGGGTCGAGTGGCGGGATCCTTGAAGCGGGCGAGGCTATATCTGTGCCCGCGGTGGCCGTGGAGTCGGGCCCGGCGGCGGGCGTGGTCGCGGCGGCCCTGGTGGCGCGTCAGACAGGCCGCGGCAACCTCCTCTCCTTCGACATGGGCGGTACCACTGCCAAGGCTAGCCTGATCCGCGATGGCCAGTACGAGACGACGCCCGAGTACGAGGTCGGGGGCAGCGCCAGCGGCAACCGCTGGATGCACGGCACGGGCCATCCTATCCGCGTCCCGGTGATCGACCTTGCCGAGGTGTCGGCTGGCGGCGGCTCGATCGCCTGGGTGGACCGCGCGGGCGCGCTGCGCGTGGGGCCGAAGAGCGCGGGCGCCGAACCGGGGCCGGTCTGCTACGGCCGAGGCGGCACCGATCCCACGGTGACCGACTGCAACCTGCTGCTCGGCTATCTCGACAAGCGCTCGCTGCTGGGCGGGGACCTGCCCATCGATCAGGCGGCGGCCGTGGCCGCAATCACGCGCAAGCTCGCGGAACCGCTGGGCGTCGAAGTCAAGGTCGCGGCGGCCGCCGTGGTCGATGTCGTCAATCACGCCATGGCGGAGGCCCTGAAGATCGTCTCGGTGCGGCGCGGGCACGATCCACGACAGTTCACACTGGCGGCATTCGGTGGCGCGGGTCCGCTGCACGCCGCTGCGCTCGCCGATGAACTCGGCATCTCGGAGATCGTCTGCCCGCCCATCCCTGGCGCCTTTTCGGCGCTTGGACTCGTTGGCACCGACCTCAAGCGCGACTACGTGCGCACGGTCTACGCCACGACTGCCAATGCCGATCCGGCCCACCTCGAAGAGGCTTTCGCCGCCTTGGAGAGGGAGGGCGCGGCCATGCTCGACCGGGCCGGCATTGCTTCCGGGCGCCGGCGCTTCGAGCGCACCCTCGACGCGCGCTACGAACGCCAATCCTACGAGCTTGCGGTCCCCGCGCCGGCGCGGGGCATCGATCGTGAGGCGCTGGCGGCGATCGCCGAAGCGTTCCATGACCGCCATCGTGCGACCTACGGCCACGACAACCGCTCGGAACCCGTGCAGCTGGTCAGTGTGCGCGTGAGCGCGATCGGCGTCATTCCCCCGCTCGCCGTGCGAGCAAAACCGGCCTCGGCGGGCACCGAGGCGGTTAAGAGCGAACGGGAGCTGTGGCTGCGCGACGGTGGCGCTGTGACGGCGAAGGTCTACGATCGTGCGCTGATGCCGGCTGGGCTCGAGGCGCCAGGCCCGACCGTCATCGAGTCGGTGGAGTCGACCATTCTTGTCCCGCCGAATTGGCTGGCTAAGATGACGAAGGACGGCTTCGTTGTGCTGGCGCGCAAGGAGAGTCGGGGCAGCCACCGATGAAGGACGCGACCAACGGCACCGATCCTGCCACCTTCGAGATCGTCAAGAACAGCCTCTACAAAATCGCCGAGGAGATGCGCGTCGTACTCGCCAAGACAGCCTATTCGCCGATCCTGAAATCCGCCGGCGACTTCTCCTGCGGGCTGTTCGACGCCAACGGCTCCATGGTGGCGCAGGGGCCCGACCTGCCAATCCATCTGGGCTCCATGCCCGATGCGGTGCGCGCAGTCGTCGCCGCCTTCGGGGCGGACGTACACAACGGCGACGTGTTCATCCACAACGATCCCTACTTCGGCGGCAGCCATCTTCCCGATGTAAACGTGGTACGGCCGGCATTCCATGACGAACGGCTGCTCGGTTACGCCTGCCTGCGCGCGCACTGGCCGGACGTCGGATCGGCGACGCCCGGCAGCTACGGCGCGGTCACCGAGATCTACGGCGAGGGCCTGCGCCTGCCGCCGCTGCGTCTCATTGGCCGTGGTGTGATGAATGCGGACCTCGAGAAGGTGATCCTCGCCAACGTGCGCACGCCGGACGAGCGCAAGGGCGACCTCGGGGCGCAGCTTGCCGCGACCTTGCGTGCCGCCGAGCGGCTGAAGATCCTGGCCGAGCGTTACGGCACCGGGCGGCTGATCGGCTTCATGGCCGAAGTGATGGATTATTCTGAGCGGCTGATGCGTTCGACGCTCGCCGATTTGCCCGATGGCGAAGGCGAGTTTGCGGATTTCTGCGATGGCGATGGCATCCCTGACGATGCGGACGGCAACGACGCGCCGTTCTGGATTCGCATGCGCGTCAAGAAGGCCGGCGACCGCCTCGTGGTCGACTTCGCCGGCACCGACCCACGTGTGAAGGGGCCGATCAACGCGCCGCTGTCGGTGACGGCCTCGGGCGTCTACTGTGGACTCAAGATGGCGGTCGACCCTGACAGCCTGATTCCCCCGAACTCGGGCTGCTGGCGCGCCATCGAAGTGACGGCGCCGAAGGGCTCCGTGGTCAACGCCGAGTTTCCGGCACCTGTCGTCTATGCCAACCATGAGATTTCGCATCGCGTCGCCGACATGGTCATGGGGGCCCTCGCCGCCATTTGGCCCGATCGCGTGATGGCTTGCAGTCAGGGCACTTCGGCGATTCTGACGCTGGGCGGCGTCGATCCACGCACCGGCCGGCGCTACGTCTCCTACGAGACCGTGAAGGGCGGCTTCGGTGCGCGCCCCAACAAGGACGGCATCAACACGGTGGCGAGCGGCATCTCCAACACCATGAACACGCCGGTGGAGGTGCTGGAGATGGCATTCCCCGTGCGCGTCGAGCGCTACGAGATCAATCCCGATTCTGGCGGTGCCGGCAGGTTCCGCGGCGGCTGTGGCTGCCGGCGGGTGTGGCGCCTGCTCGACGGCGCCGATGCGATCGGCTCGCTGTGCATGGAGCGGATGACCTCCCCGCCGTTCGGGCTGCTCGGCGGGAAGCCTGGCGCCGCCGCAGTCGTGACCCTGACGACGCCCGACGGCGCCACCCGCAACCTACCGAGCAAGGGTGCCTTCAACGCGCCCGCCGGCTCGGTCGTCGACATGATCACGCCGGGTTCCGGCGGTTTCGGGCCGGCCAGCGAGCGCGACCCCGACGCGATCGGCCGCGATCTCCACGGCGGCTACGTAAGCGAGGCGGCGGTCCGGCGCGATTACGCCATTTCCGACCCGCAGGAACTGGGAGCAAAGGCCGCGAAGGACGACGCATGACCTACATCCCGAACTCCATCCAGGCGCGCGACATCGCCAGTGTCGTGCACATGCAGACCAACCTGCGCAAGCATCAGACGGAGGGGCCCGTGGTTGTCACGCGCGGCGAGGGGTGCCGTGTGTTCGACGATTCCGGCCGCGAGTACATCGAGGCGGTGGCGGGCTTGTGGTGCGCTTCGCTCGGATTCTCGTCCGAGCGGCTGGCGAAGGTTGCCTACGAGCAGATGCGCTCGCTCGGCTACTACCACCTCTACCGGCATCGATCCAACGAGCCCGTAGTCGAGCTGGCCGAGCGGCTGCTCGCCATCGCGCCGGCGCCGATGGCGCGCGTTGTCTTCCAGTGCTCCGGCTCCGAAGCCAACGACACGGCGATCAAGCTCGCCTGGTACTACTGGCACGCGAAGGGCGAGCCGCAGCGCAACAAGATCATCGCCCGTCGCTTCGCGTACCACGGCAACACCTGCGCTGCGGTAAGCCTCTCCGGCAAGCCCGACATGCACGCGGGCTTCGGCCTGCCGTTCGCCAACTTCAAGCACACCGAGTTTCCGCACTACTACCGCCGCCACGAAGCCAACGAGAGTGAGGAGGAGTTCTCAGCCCGCATGGCCGAGGCGCTGGAGCAGCTGATCGAGGAGGAAGGCGCGGGCACCATCGCGGCGTTCTTCGCCGAGCCGGTGATGGGTGCAGGCGGCGCCATCGTGCCGCCGGCCGGTTACTTCGAGAAGGTGCAGGCGGTTCTGAAGAGGTACGACATCCTGTTCGTTGCCGACGAGGTCATCTGCGGCTTTGCCCGCACAGGCGAGATGTGGGGCTGCCAGACCTACGGCATTCGGCCCGACATGCTGACGTCGGCGAAGGCGCTCTCAGCTGCCATGCAGCCGATCTCGGCGGTGCTGATCAACGAGCGCGTGCACGAGGCCATGCTCAAGCAATCGGACGCATATGGCAATTTCGCGCACGGCTTCACCTACGCCGGCCATCCCGTCGCGGCGGCGGTGGCGCTCGAGGTGCAGAAGATCTACCAGGAGATGGATATCGTTGCGCGTGCCAAGCGGTTGGGGCCGCTGCTGCAAGCTGCGCTCGGCAGCTTCAGGACGCATCGGCTCGTCGGCGACGTGCGCGGGATCGGCCTCATCCTCGGCATGGAGCTGATGCAGGACGGCAAGGCCCGCATTCCTTTCGAACCTTCGCTTGGCGTCGGTGCTCGCGTCGGCGCCGCCGCGCAGCGGCATGGCTTGATCGTGCGGGTGGTCGGCGACCGCCTGGTGCTTGCGCCGCCCCTGATCATCGAGGCGCCGGAGATCGAGACCATCGCCGAGCGGCTCAGGTGCGCCCTCGACGATGTGGCGAGTGACCTCGACCGTGAAGGTGCGCTGGCCTGAGACGGAGCGCTTGGACATCAGGATCGGGTTAGCAGAAGCTGGCGGACCGCGTCAGGACGCTCGCTGGTTATCGGTTCCGTCGGATGATAGGGTCTGCTCAGGCGACGATGTGCGCAGCGCGACCCGTCGCGGTTCTGGGAGAGTCAGAACACGGCAATGCAGCTAAGGAATCGGGTCGCGGTCGACATCGGGGGAACATTCACCGATTTCGTTGCGATGACGCACGACGGCGTGCTGCACGAGAGTAAGGTGTCGACCACGCCGAACGATCCAAGCCTCGCCGTGGTGAGCGGGCTCGATGCGCTGTTGAAAGAGGTCGGGGTCGCTCCGGAGAGCATCGAGGAGGTGCTCCATGGCACCACGGTGGGCTCCAACACGATCCTGCAGAGAAGCGGCGCCAGGACTGGGTTGATCACTACACGCGGATTCCGCGACGTGCTGGAGATCGGGCGCATTCGTATGCCCGACATGTTCGACCTGACCTGGGACAAACCCAAGCCGCTGGTACCCCGCAGGCACCGTCTGGAAGTCGCCGAGCGGATCGCGGCCGACGGAAGCGTGATCGAGCCGCTCAACGAAGCAAGCGTGGCGGAGGCCGGCGATCAGCTGGCGGCAGCTGGGATCGAGGCAGTCGCCATCTGCCTGATCAACAGCTACCGCAATCCCGAGCACGAGCGCCGTGTGGAAGCGATCCTGCGAGAGCGCCACCCCGAGCTGCTGGCGACAGCCTCATACGCCGTGTTGCCCGAGCGCAAGGAATACGAGCGGACCAGCACCACGGTAGTGAATGCCTATCTGCTGGCCGCGATGCGCGGCTACCTGCGCAACCTCGAGACGGGGCTGCGCTCGATCGGCGTCAACGCGCCGATCCGGGTCATCACGTCGAACGGCGGCATGCTGTCGGCCGCGGCAGCCTGCGAGAAGCCGGTGTTCGTGGTGGCGTCGGGGCCGGCCGCCGGAGTGATCGGTGCGGCACGGCTGGGCGCCGCACGGTCGGAGCCCGACCTCATTGCATTCGACATGGGCGGCACTACCGCGAAGGCGGTGATCATCGAAGATGGCCGGCCGAGCATGACGTCGGAGTACGAGTTCCGCGACGGCATCTCAACCTCCAGCCGCTTCGTCAAGGCCGGGGGCTACATGCTGAAGGTGCCGGCCATCGACATCGTGGAGGTCGGCGCCGGCGGCGGGTCGGTGGCGGACATCGATAAAGGTGGCCTGCTCAAGGTGGGCCCGGAATCCGCGGGCGCTGTGCCCGGGCCCGCCTGCTACGGCCTCGGCAACGAGCGGCCGACGCTGACGGATGCGAACGTCGTCCTGGGCCTGATCAATCCGAGTGCCCTGGCCGGCGGCCGGCTTGCCATCGACCGGCGCTTGAGCGAGCAGGCGATCGAGACGCACGTGGCAAGGCCGCTGCGGCTCTCGGTGGCGGATGCGGCGCACGGCATCCGGGCCGTGGCGAATGCCGCCATGTCGCGGGCCATCCGGGCCGTCACGATCGAGCGCGGGCGCGATCCGCGCGGTATCACCCTCGTTGCCACGGGCGGCAACGGAGGCATCCATGCGCCGGACGTTGCCCGCGATCTCGGCATCGCCCGCTTGATGATGCCGCAGCTGGCGGGCGTGTTCAGTGCGGTCGGCATGTTGGCGTGCGACGTGGAGCACATTGCACTCGACACCGTCACGCGCCCGCTCGACACGTTGACCTCGCGCGAACTTCATGACCGGAAGCGGCCCCTGATCGAAGAGGCGACGCGCCAGCTGGCTGCCGACGGCTTCACGGGTCAGCGCGTGATGCTGACCTGGGAGGCCGACTTGCGTCACGAGGGCCAGGCAACCGAGCTGACCATACACTACGACGGCGAGGACCTGCGCGAGATGGCCGCCCGCTTCGTCGCCGAGTACCTCAAGACATATGGCTACGTCGACGAGAGCCCCATCGAGCTCGTCAAGCTGCGACTGATTGGCAAGGGCCTGCGCCAGCGGCGCCTCGATTTCGCGGGGCTGGCCGTCGAATCGCGCGCCGGAGCCCCGACCGCGCGCTCGCGCGCCGTCCATTTCTCTCGCGGTGCCGAGCCCATCGACACCGAGATCGTGCCGCGCGGCGCGCTTTCGGACATTCCTCGGCCGGGTCCCCTGGTCATCGAGGAGTTCGACGCCACCACCGTCGTGCCGCCCGACGCCCGAGCGCACCGCGACGCCATGGGCAACATCGTTATCGATCTCGGGGCGCTTACGTGAAAGTCGATCCCATCACCTTCGCTGTCATCAAGAGCGGCCTCGACGCAGTCGCCGACGACATGGCCTACACGGTCGTGCGTATCGCGCGCTCGGAGATCGTCAAGGACGTCATGGACTTCTCCGCTGCGCTGTGCGCGGCGGACGGACAGATGGTGGCGCAGGCCAAGACCATCGCCCAGCATCTGGGAGCCATCCCCGAAGCCATGGCGGCTGTGCTCGCCGGGTTCGACGACGACCTCAACGACGGCGACGCCGTCATCATGAACGACCCCTATCATGGCGGTATGCATCTGCCCGATATCTTCATGTTCATGCCGCTGTCTTTCGAGGGCCGGCGGCGGGCCTTCGCCGTGGTGATCTGCCACCACACCGATGTCGGCGGCCGCGTGCCAGGCTCCAACGCCTCGGACTCCACGGAGATCTACCAGGAAGGCCTGCGCATCCCGCCGCTGAAGCTGTACGACCGCGGCAAGCTGAACGAGACGCTGGCCACGCTGATCAAGATCAACGTGCGCGTGCCGGACCGGGTCTGGGGCGATCTTTCGGCGCAATACGCCGCCGCGCAAGTGGGCAGGCGCGGCCTCGAGAAGCTCTTCCAGCGCTACGGCGCCGACGAGGTCGAAGCCTACATGAGCGAGCTGCTCGACTACGCCGAGCGGGTGACGCGGGCCGAGATCAAGACATGGCCCAAGGTTCGCACCGAGTTCACCGACTACATCGACAGCGATGGCTTTTCCGATACGCCGATCCCGATCAAGGTTGCCATCACGGTACGCGATGACGGCACGTTGCTGGTCGACTACACGGGCTCGAGCCCGCAGGTGAAAGGCGCGCTCAATTCCACACTCAGCTTTACGCGCTCCCTCACGTATCTGAGTGTGCGCTGCGTACTGCCCAAGGACGTGCCCAACAACGTAGGTGTATTCCGGTGCATCGAGATCAAGGTCCCCGAGGCATCCGTGCTCAACCCGGTGATGCCGGGGCCGTGCGCAGCCCGCGCGCTCACGGGATACCGCGTGTTCGATACGATGCTGGGTGCGCTCGCCAAGATCGTGCCCGAGCGCGTGCCCGCGGCCGGCGAGGGCGGCAACAGCGTGATCTGCATCAGCGGGCTGAGATCCAACGGCAAGCCGTTCATCATCGTGGACATGATCTGCGGCGCCTGGGGCGGTCGGCCCGACAAGGACGGGCTGGAAGCCGTAACCAACGCCTCGCAAAACCTCTCCAACATGCCCGTGGAGGTGATGGAGGCTGAGCATCCCGTCAGGGTGGAGGAATATGCGTTCGTGCCCGACACCTGCGGTGCCGGCAAGTGGCGCGGCGGCGTGGGGCTGAGGCGCACCTACCATATCCTGGCGCGCGAGGCGCTGCTGCAAATGCGCACCGATCGCGTCGTCTTTGCGCCCTACGGGCTAAGCGGCGGCCAGCCGGGCGGCAGGTCGCGGAACTTCATCGAGATCGGCAATAGCCGCGAGTCGCTGCCCGGCAAAGTGACCATGACGGTGCCGCAGGGCGCCGTCATCATCCACGAACAAGCCGGCGCCGGCGGCTTTGGCGATCCCAAGGCGCGGGACCCGGCCCTGGTGCGCGAGGACTTGCTCGACGGGAAGATCAGCGAAGCGTTCGCGCGACGTCACCACCGGTGCTGACACCACAACCTCGCGCGCGCTCACATGCCGGGCCCGATTGGTTTGTCTACCGGCCCGCCGTTTTCGACCCAATCCTTGAAGGCGCCG
This sequence comes from Hyphomicrobiaceae bacterium, assembly GCA_036555805.1. Taxonomy (GTDB): domain Bacteria; phylum Pseudomonadota; class Alphaproteobacteria; order Rhizobiales; family Hyphomicrobiaceae; genus AWTP1-13. The sequence continues at coordinate 9,086 of DATBKR010000496.1, forward strand.
AGGTTGTAGACCTGGGTATAGCCCATGTCCTTGAGCACCTTGCCGCCCAGCGCCGATCGCCCGCCGGACGCGCAATAGAAGATGACCGTCTTGTCCTTGGAGAACCTCTTGTCGTGGTAAGGCGTCTCGGGATCGGCGCGGAACTCCAGCATGCCGCGCGACACGTGCACGGCACCGGCGACCTTTCCGCTCTTCTCCACTTCGGGAGCGTCACGCACGTCGACGACGAGAGTGTTCCCTTTCGCCATCAACTCCGTCGCCTGCGCCGGCGTGATTCGCGGCACCGCCGCATTGGCGGCTTCCATCATCTGTTTGACGCTTGTAGCCATGTCATCGTCCTTTTTTATCCAGCAACGAGCTCAAAGCTGGCACCACTCCGTCAGATCACCCTTGCCGACCGTCATGGCATTGCGGAAGCGGGGGTCTGCGTCGAGTGGCCGGTTCCAGCCCGGCACCGACAGCATCGAAGAACCGGCTGACGAAGCACAGCGCGACGTAGAAATGGTCTCCTACGCCGAGACCATGGCCAAGGACACTTCCCGAGCAGAAGGACATTGAGCGGCTGAGGGCTGTTGGCTTCACCGACGTCCAGTGCCAGGGCCTAACCTGAGGTCGGATTGGCATTGACACAATGATCGGCACGCTCAGACTCTTTGCCGAGACGCTCCGCGCGATCGGAAACGAAATTCTCCCTGGCCTGACCCCGGAGGCCACGATGGACGTCCTGTCCGAAGTTCTGCGTGTCATTCGCCTGTCGGGCGCCATTCACTTCAATGCCGAGTTCACGCGGCCTTGGGCAATGAAAACGGCTCCGCCCGATCTTATCGCGGCCCATCTCGCGCCGGGCGCGGAGGCCATCTCGCTGTTCCATCTCGCAACGACCGGCAGCTGCTGGATTACGTGCGGCAAGCTGGCGCCGATCAAGATCGAGACCGGCGACGTAATGGTGTTTCCGCGCAGCGACCAGCACGTCATGGCCAGCGATCTTGGGCTAACGCCGGTGCCGATCGCCAGGATCGTTCCGAAGGTCTCAAGGCAGCAAATTACGCTCGTCAACTATGGCGGAGGCGGGGAGGAAGCGCGTTTTGTCTGCGGTTACCTGCATTCGGACCAGCGCTTCGCTCCACTTCTCGATGCAATGCCCGCGTTCGTCTGTGTCCGCGTGCGCAACGGCATGCTTGTCCTCGACGCATTCTCCGATACGGAGCGCTACGCGGAACCGGTCACTCTGGAGCACGAGGCCGGCTGGTGGCGGGCTGCGACCGCTCACCTGATTGCCGAAGCCACGCGGCCGGGCCAGGGAAATCGCGCCGTGCTCGCCCGGTTGTCGGAGCTGCTGTTCATGGAAGTCGTGCGGTGGCAACTGAGCTATGTCTCCGAGGGGCGTAGCGGCTGGCTCGCCGGCTTGAACGACCCCCACGTCGGGCGGGCGCTCGCGCTGCTCCATGCCGAGCCGGCGCGGCCATGGACGGTCGAGGAACTGGCAGACCACGCCGCGATCTCGCGCGCCGCCCTCGCCAAGCGATTCGTCGAGCTCGTCGGCGCGGCGCCGATGCAGTATCTCGCCGAATGGCGGATGCACCTGGCACGACGTCTGCTTCGCGAGAGCAGTCTCAGTCTGGCTGAGATCGCTTCCCGCGTCGGCTACGAATCCGAGGCGGCATTCAACCGCGCCTTCAGCCGCCTCGTGGGTGCGCCACCAGGGACTTGGCGTCACACCAAGGGATCTTCAGCTTCCCGAGGTGAAGCAGCGAACAACCTCTACCGGCCCTAACTCGTGACGTGTGGCCGCGTCGCAACGTCCACCCCTTTCGTCCCGCTCAACCACCGAAATTGTAATCGTCAGTCCGTCCGAATCACTCCATCCGTTGTTGTTATTCTCATAACGGACGACCGCACCGGTTGGAGAGACGAATGTCGCTGCATAGGGAGGCTTCTCCGAAGCGCTATGTGACCCTGTGGACGGGCTGTGCCGCCCTCGCCGTCTTGATGGTACTGCTTTTCGTTTCGCGGTCCGCGCAGGCGCAATTCGTGTGCGGCGGCAGCGCGACCGGTGCCGAGCCGCAAACAGGCGGTGGTTCCACAGCAACGGGCGTCGGCACGGTGGTATGCGGCGTCGGTGCGGGCACGGGGGCCGACCCAAGCAATACAGGTAACTCCGCCTTTGGCGAGGCCGCCGGAACAAACGTCAAGGGCAAAGGCAACTCCGCGTTCGGCGCAACCGCGGGCGAGGCCGTCCAAGGTGACGCCAACTCCGCATTTGGTCTTAGCGCGGGCCAGGCGGTCCAGGGTAAGAGCAACAGCGCCGTTGGCTTTCTTGCCGGCGCAAACGTCACGGGCAGTTCCAACTCCGCCTTCGGCGACAATGCCGGCCGCTTCGTGAATGGCGATGACAACATTGCAATCGGAGCAGGTGCTGGCAGTGGCGCGCCCGGTGCACCGCTGACCGTCTCCAACACCGTAGCCATTGGCACCAACGCCTTCGCCCGCGCCGACGGCGGCATCGCCTTGGGAGAGAACGCGCAGGCCCTGGGCACCAAATCGGTTGCCATCGGCGCTGGCGCCGTAGCAACGCGCCCGAACCAGGTGGTACTCGGCACTGCGGACTATACCTACACAACACCGGGCATCACCTCTGCAGCGAGCAAGGCTGCACAGATCGGCCCGGCCCAGTTCGTGACCACCGATGCGTTTGGCAATTTGGCCAGCGACGGCGGCTTAATTCAGTCGCAGATTAACGCCCTAGGTCGGCGCGAAAGCCAACTGGCAGACGGCATCGCCATCTCGCTGGCGCTGGCGCAGCCGATATTCCAGCCTGACCAGCAATTCGCCATGCGCCTGGGCTGGGGTAATTTCGACGGCAGCAATGGCGTCGGCATTACGGCGGCAGGAGTTCTCAACAGAGGCTACTGGGGGTCAACCAGCGCGATCATTCTGGATGGCGGCGTAGGTGTGGGCACTGACGAGCGAATGGTTGCCGGCCGCGCGGGCTTGACCTTCGGGTGGTGACGAACGCACGCCGACCTTGCGGCCGGTGCTTCGCGCGGCGCGAAGCATCGGGCGTTGATCGCGTTTCCGCATCTTCAAACTCATCCGAGCTTGAGGGCCGCCCCCAGCTTCTCTGCGCTGGCCCGGGTCTCGAGGAGCTCTCCCATGGTCGTCGGCGTCCGTCGCTTTCACGTCGCAGCCTTTGCGCTGATCCTGCCTCTGGCATCGGCCACCGGCGAAGCCGCAGCGCAAGATGGCTCAAAGAAGACCGGGCCGTCTGTCGCGGTGCCCGCGCAACCGCCCCAGGTCGTCATGCCAGACGCCGAGAAGATAGTCCTCCTGCTGCGCAGCTCGCTGCTCACGCTCAACGACGCTCTGCAGACCGGTAACTTCACGGTTTTGCGAGATGTGGCCGCGCCCGGCTTCCGGGAGGCGAACTCCGCCGCCCGCCTCTCCGAAATCTTCGGTGGCATTGCAAGGCAGGGCGTCGACCTCACCGCTGTCGCTATCATTGTGCCGCAGCTCACCGAGCCGCCAGCGCTCGACCACAAGACCAACATGGTGCGGATCAAAGGGTTCTTCCCTGGCCAGCCGGTGCGCATCGACTTCGATGTCGCCTATCAAGCAGTCGGAAGTCGTTGGCGGTTGTTCGGACTGTCCGTCCAGCCCACTGTATCAGCAGCGGAAAAGAGTGCGGCGCCCGCAAAGAAGTAAGGCCGCCGCGGGCGCCTAAACGTCGCCGCCATCTAGTCCAGCACTTCCGTAGTGGGTCGACATGCCCCGGTGCGGCAGGGTCTCCGACCGGGGAATGTAACACCGTTCCCAGACTGACCACGCGGCGTGGCGAGTACGACCATGGAATGGCGTCAAGCCAAGGACTTCTGGTGCCGCAGCGATTCTGTCAGACTACAAGGCCGCTTACCCCATGCCAACGAGCCCCCTGGCATGCATGCCGCCGCATGGGCACTTCGGCAGGTTCCAGGCACACATTCCCCACATTGCACTCAACCTGAGCCTTTCAGCCTGTGACCCGAAGCGGTCACTGCGTTAAGCCTGCTGAGTACGATTTCCGCCGCCAGTTCGGAAGATTGAGGCGGAGCGGGGCCAGACCCGAAGGGTCTGCCCCCGGCGCTCCGTCCGAATCTAGCGAGCGTTCTCGATGCGTTGCCGCACACGCGCCCTCGCCCGCTCGCGGTCGACATACCCGTAACCCGACCGCTTCTCCTGGATGCGCGCCGCGATCTGTAAGGCACGCTTCGTAGCGCGTAGGCGCTCGGCCGGAGTCATCTGCTCCCAGCGCGCGCCGAGGCGTTGCCGCACGATCGCCTTCGCGCGTAGGCGCTCGGCCGGAGTCATTTCCTCCCAGCGCTGGGCAAGGCGTTCCCGCACGAGCGCCTTCGCCTGCTCGCGGTCGAGCCCTTGCACCCGCTGCACCTTCTGCACTGCCGTTTCCGGACTTGCGCTACCCGCTCCGAGCGGAAGCGACTGCGCGGGCTCGATATTCAAGCCTATGGCGAGTACCGAGGCGGCCATTGCGGCCATCGTCGCCGTCGTAATGCAGACTCGCATGGGACGTTCTCCTCGCTTTCACTGATCGTCGCCCCGCGCAAATGCCGCATCGGCGCGGATGCTTGCGCCAGCAACATCCAGTCGAGCACTACCGTTCCGGCCACCCCCCGCATTTCCGATGGGATGGTTACCCGTGCCCAATTAGCGCTGTTGTTCGTCCAATGTACCCGCGAGGTTGCGAGGCCCTTTGCCGGCTGAGGACCGCTCGCAAGGTCCAAAGCGAGGTGAAACAGCGCTGCGCATCAGCATACTGTTCGTTTGCAACGCGCCAGGAATCAATTTGAAGGATCACGACCGCTTCTGGCGCTCTTGTCCATGACGGTGACGGAGCAATGGACGGGGCAAGTCGGCTCGCAACCTGACGCGTTCCACCTCCGTTCCAAGACCTGGAGCTTTCTGGGGACTTTTCTCCGTCGCCGGCGAGTCCCTTCCATGCCCGCCCCTGACCCCGAGCAGACCATGCTGCGACAGTGCCCCGCTGGCCTCGGCGCGACTGCCATCTTGCTATCGTGCTTTCGATGCAGAATAGAATCTTCCTGCGGTCAAAGGTGGGAGACGACGACCATGCTGCTGATGCTTCGCAACATTGCGTGTGCGTTCTTCCTTGCCTGCGCGGTGTTATCAGGCGCACCGGTCCACGCCGCCGAGCCGCAACTTCCGATCGTCTTCGTACACGGCAACGGCGATACGGCGGGCCTGTGGATCACCACCCTGTGGCGGTTTGAATCCAACGGCTATCCGCGCGAGCTCCTGGATGCCGTGGACCTGCGCTATCCGCTGGCACGCAGCGTGGATGATAAGCCGCAGGCGGGCCGCTCGTCCGCTGCCGATGTCATGGCGCAGCTGGCAGAAGAGGTTGCGCGCGTGCGCCAGCGCACGGGCGCCAGCAAGGTGCTCCTCGTTGCCCAGTCACGGGGTGGCAACACAGTGCGCAACTATCTCAAGAACGGCAACGGCTCGCCGCATGTCGCCGCTGCCGTGCTGTGCGGCGCCGTCAACCACGGGGTGATCGTATCCGACCAGTACCTCGTCGGCAGCGAGTTTAACGGCGCCTCGGTCTTCATGAAGGATCTCAATTCCACGCCCGGCGAAATCCTCGATGGCGTTCGGTTCATGACGATCCGCAGCGACACCAATGACAAGTATGCCCAGCCGGATGGACGGTTCATCGGGTTGCCGAACGTCGCGAGCGGCCTCAGCTATGACGCACCGGAGCTCAAGGGGGCAACCAACGTCGTTTTGGCCGGCGTCGATCATCGCGAGACCGGCTACGGGCCGGGCGCGTTCGCGGCCATGTACCGGTTCCTGACAGGCGGGGAGCCCAACACGCTCAGCATCGTCAAGGAGACGCAGGTGGTCCTGGACGGCAAGATCAGCGGCTTTGAGAACGGTGCAGCAACCAACATCGGTATTGGCGGTGCGACGCTCACGATTTTCCCGGTTTCCCCCAGGACGGGAGAGCGGCTGGGCGCAGCCGTGCACCGTAAGACGACAGGTGGCGACGGGCTCTGGGGACCGTTTCGCGCGGATCCAGATGCCTACTATGAATTCGTGGTAGAGGCGCCGGGTTATCCAGTGACGCACATCTATCGGTCCCCCTTTCCGCGCTCGAGCGCTGTCGTGCACTTGCGACCGCAACTGATGGGCAAGGGCGATGAGGTCGCCGGCGCGGTTGTCTACATGAGCCGGCCACGAGGTTATTTCGGCGCCGGCCGTGATAAGATTTTGCTGGACGGTTCATTACCCGCGGGAATTCCGCCCGGCGTACCGAGCGTGTCGTCGGTAAGAATGTCGTTCCCGGCGGAGCCGCAGCAAAGTGTCGTGGGTCGCTTCGAAGCAGAACAGATCACCGCCCGCACATGGCCTGGGCAAGACAACCATGTGAGCGTGATCGAGCTCACCTACTGATCACGAAACCGACGTTTGTCGATGTGCGAGGGAGTTTGCGGGGCGTAGCGGAGCAACGGAGGGCTTGAGCGGCGGGTCGCGCTTGGATGCCGATAGGGGTCAATGCGTGGCGCCGATCCGCACGCGATTCGCTCAAGGCGATCCTGGGTTGCGATTGACCGTGCCGAGGGCGCCTGCCGGGCACTTGGGCCACCCGGACAATGACAATATGTGCGTCATGTGCGTCGCGGTCTTGGGATGGCCCGCAGTGGGGCGGCGGCCTCCGGTCAGCGCGACACGCACGTCAGGATGCCGGCCGCTCCGGCATTTACACCGCGTCAACGCAGTTGCCCGATTGGCGAGGGCTGGCGCCGCGGCACTTATCCCCATGCCGTGAGCCCTTCATTAAACTGAGGCCGTCGTCTGCTGCGACGGGACGTGGATGGCGCCATCCGACATCCCACGTGCAGGCGGCCCGGCGCCTGGAAGGAGAGCGAGATGGCCCGAGCTCCAGGAGGTCCGCTCGTCGGTCTCCGGCGGGGTGCCAGCAATGGCGCCCGAGCCGGGGGCTCAAGCAGCCCATCGCGTTGCCGAAGGGGACCGCCCCCGGGAAGCAAGCGGGGCTGAGCCGCAGCGGGATGGAAAATCGCCGGCGCGCGGGTGCCGAAAGGCAACCCGTTGGGGCGGGTAACCGCCCCCTTATGGTTGCGGAGTAGGCGCCCGCGCCCCCGTCGCACCCTCGCCGGCCCTGCCTGCGGGGCTGGAGCCATTGGCGCTTGCGTTCCGATTTCACATCGATTGGAAAGCGCTCTAGCCTAGGGTCAATACCGCGGCATTCTCCGCTCGTCTCCTGCAGCCTAGCGCAAGTGCCACCAGCGCACCAAGGATGGCCCCATGCCCCTTCCCGCCGAAACGGACGCATCGAGCCCCCGGCATCTCAGGGACAAGTACGCCATCGTCGGGGTGGGCGAGACCACCTATACGCGTGGCTCCGGCATGTCGACTCGGGCGCTCGGCAGCTGGGCGGTGGGCAACGCCATCCGCGATGCGGGGCTGACCGCCGCCGATGTCGACGGCATGCTGTCCTACCAGATGGGCGACTCCACGTTCGCCACCTTCATCGCCGGCGACCTCGGCATCCGCCTCAATTTCTACATGGACGTGTTCGGCGGCGGGTCGTCCACGGAGGCGCTGATCGGCATCGCCATCGGCGTGATCGAGGCCGGCCTGTGCCGGACGGTAGCCATCTTCCGCGCCATGAACGGCTACAGCCAAGTGCGCATCGGCGGCACCGGCGCGCGCTCGGCCGTGCCTGTCGGCGGCGACATGCTGCACAGCAGGGCCTACGGCTGGCAGAGCGCCGGCCAGATGTTCGGCTTCACGTTCATGCGCCACATGTACGACTACGGCACCACGCCCGCGCAGGTGGCGGCCGTGCGGGCGGCGCACAGCGCGCACGCCTCCAACAATCCGAAGGCCTATCACAAGAAGCGCGTGACGGTGGAGGAGGTGCTTGCCAGCCGCATGATCTGCAAGCCGCTGCACCTGCTCGACTGCTGCGTGGAGACCGACAACGCCACCGCCATCGTCGTCACCAGCGCCGATCGGGCGCGCGACTGCCGCCACCCGCTCGCGCTGATCCGCGGCGTGGTGGGGCGCTGCTGCAAGCCGCGCAGCGACATGTACTACCAGGCCGGGCCGGTCTCGACCGTGGCCGGGCACTATGCCAGGGAGATCCTGTGGCCCAACTCGGGCGTGGGCCCGGAGGATATCGACGTGACGGGCTCGTACGATGCATTCACGTTCACCACGATGCTGCAGTTGGAGGACTACGGCTTCTGCAGGAAGGGCGATGGCGGCCAATACGTCAGCGACGGCACCATCCGGCTCGGCGGCCGGCGCCCCAACAACACCAGCGGCGGCCACTTGTGCGAGGGCTACACGCACGGCATGAGCATGGTGATCGAGAACGTGCGCCAGTTGCGCCATGACGCTGACGACAGCTGCCCGGTCGGCGCCGACGGCAGACGACAGCACACCTACGATTACAGCGAGGGCGGCTGCCGGCAGGCGAAGCGCTGCGAACTGACCGCGAACCTGGGCTGGGCGACACCCGGCACCGGCTCCGCCATGGTCATGCGGCGCGGCTAGGAGTCCCCTCTCCCCGCTTGCGGGGAGAGGGCTAGGGTGAGGGGCAGGCACAAATTCGACGTTGGAGTGTATCGCTGCCCCTCACCCCGACCCTCTCCCCGCCTGTCGCGTTCGTGGGGAGGTTGGCGATGGCGGGGAGAGGGAGACGCGGGGAGAGGGAGACAGATATGGCGATCACGGCCGACTATCTGGGCATGTCGCTCAGCATCGGCGACCTCGATGCCGAGAACCTCGCCTATTTCCAGCACTGCGCCGCCCACGATTTTCACCTGCAGCAGTGCGAGGGCTGCAGCCTCGTGCGCTATCCGCCCGCCACGGCGTGCCCGTGGTGTGCGAGCCGCGCCTCCAGGTGGGTCCCGGTGGAGGGCAGGGGCACGGTGCACTCCTATACGGAGGTGCACCATGCCATCCAGCCGGCGTTCAGGGGGCGCACGCCCTACCTCGTCCTGCTGGTCGATCTCGACACCCAGAAGGGCAAGCCGACCGAGCACGAAGCCCTGCGCGTGGTCGGGAACCTTGCCGGCGTCGACGGCCGGCTCGCTCCCCCCGAACTCGTCGGACAGGTCGGCATCGGCACGCGCGTCCGCATGGTGTTCAGCGATGTCGCGCCGGGCCTGTCGCTGCCGCAGTGGACCCTGGACGACGCCCAGCCGGAGAAGGTCTGGCGCTACCCGCAGGAATGAATGCGTTCCACGAACGACAGGCCCGCCGTCTCACGGCGTGGCGAGAAAGACCGGTATCTGGCGGGCCGTCCGTGCCTGGTACTCCGCGTATGGCGGATACGCCGCAACGGCCAGCCTCCACAGGCGATCGCGTTCGGTGCTGTCCTTGACCTCGCGCACCTGCATCGGGCGCACGACGGTCTCATCGCGAAGTTCGACACGCGGATTGGCGCGCAGATTGTGCACCCAGGCGGGGTCTTTCGGCGCGCCGCCCTGGGACCCGACGAGAACGTAGCCGTCGCCGTCCTTCACGCGCATGAGAGGCGTCTTGCGGATGGCCCCCGTCCTGTTTCCGGTGTGGGTCACAATGATGACGGGCAAACCGGTGTCGCGCAACGTGGTACCCTTGGTGCCACCGCTGCTCTCGTAGAGCTCCACCTGTTCGCGGACCCAGTCTCGCGGGCTTGGAATGTACTTCGTCATGGCACACGGACTCCACATTGCCTTGGAACTTGTCTCCCCACGCCCCCTCTTAAACCCGAGCAGGGTTGCCGTCACCAGCCAGCACTTCGCCGCGCAACCAGTGCGCGGATCTCGACGATCTCGTCGAACAGGCCATCCGGCGCGAGCTCGGCGAGCCCTGCGCGCAGCCTGCGCTCGAACTCCGCGCGCTGCTCGCCGAGTGCCTCGGGGGACGTGCTCGACTTCGACTGGGCCAGGCCGACGATATCCTCGACCGAAAGCCTCCGGGCCACTGTCATACCGTGCAGGGTGATATGGGGAAAGGGCGAGCGCAGCAGGGCGGCCTCGTGCGGCTCCCAGGCCGGGTTGCCCTGCGGGCGTTGCGCCATTCTGCGAGGCACGAACTCGACGCTGAGGTCATGCAGCAGGGAAGGCCAGTCCGCTCCCGGCGTTGCAACACGCCTGTCGCCGAAGAGAACGACGGCCCCGGAGGGAACGATCGTGCGATCGAGCACCCGCAGCGTCTGGTCTCGATCCATCCAATGAAAGGACCGGCCCATGGCGACGAGTTGAAGCGGCCCCCGGCACGTCCCGAGATCGTAGGAGCTGCCTTCGACGAGATTGACGGTCACGCCGGATGCGGCCGCGTGCCTGGCGGCGGCGGCGAGCATGTCCGGCTCGGGGTCCATCGCGGTGACGGTGCATCCGAGGCGTGCGAAGGCGACCGCCAGCTGCCCCGGTCCGCAGCCGAGATCCAGGACCGGGCTTCCATGAGCAAGGCCGCAACGCTCGGCAACGAAGGCAATGAGCGTCTCGGGATAGGGCACGCGATAGGCGGCGTAGAAGGGAACCGTCGAGCGAAAGCGACGGCGTTCGAAGGCTGGGCCCATGGGCGCTATCCTCGTCTTGGCGTCCTTTTCTGCCGACTATTTGGGGTGAAAGAGGCGCAATTCCCATCGCGGCATGGTCCGAACTACGCGGAGCAGGTCTGCGAGATTCCCGAACCGATCGCGCCCCCTCTTCGACGCGGTCCCTCTGCGGGATGCGGAAGGCGATGGCTCCTTGACGCGAGCGTGGGCCGGGCGCCAGAGTGCATCTCCCGGTTGCGAGGTCGGCGATGCCGCGCCACGAGTCTTACATCCCCCACGGCGTCATCCCCGCGGTGGTGCTGCCCTTCGATGCGGACCTGGCCATCGACGAGGCCGCTTTCCGCAGGCACCTGGGCGACGTGGCGGCCACCCCCGGCCTGTCGGCGGCGACCGTCAACGCGCACTCCACCGAGGTGGCCTCCTGTACCTTCGACGAGCAGCGCCGCGTACTCGACATCGCGCAGGCCGAGATCGGCGACCGCCTGCCGCTCATCAACGGCGTGTGGGCCGACGGCAGCATCGAGGCGGCGCGCATCGCCCGCATGGCGGCGGACGGCGGCGCCTCGGCACTGCTGGTCTTCCCGCCGGCGCCGTTCGCGCTCGGCCAGTCGCCGGCCATGGTGATCGCCCATTTCAAGCGCATCGCCGACGCCGCTGGCCTGCCGCTGATCGCCTTCCAGTACCCGCTGGCGACCGGCCAGGGCTATCCCAAGGACACGCTGCTCAGGCTGGTGGAGGAGGTGCCGACCGTCCGCGCCATCAAGGACTGGATCGGCAACGTGCCGCACCACGAATGGCACGTGCGCACGCTGCAGGGCCTCCCGCGCCCGGTCAACGTGCTGACGACCCACAGTGCCTGGCTGTTCTCCTCCCTCGTTCTCGGCTGCAACGGCCTGCTGTCGGGCAGCGGCAGCGTCATCGCCGATCTGCAGTCGGCGCTGTTCGACGCCGTGCAGCGCAACGACCTCGCCGAGGCGCGCCGCATCAACGCGCGCATCGAGCCTCTCATGCGCGTGTTCTATGCAGACCCGTTCGTCGACATGCACAACCGCATGAAGGAGGCGCTGGTGCTGCTCGGCCGTCTGCCGCGCGCGCATGTGCGCCCGCCGCTTGTCAAGCTGCAGCATGCCGAGATCCAGCGCATCGACCGCGCGCTGGTGGAAGCCGGTCTGCTCGGCAGGGGCCGCTCAGGGCCGCTCAACGCACGGACCGAGCGGGCCTCCGTGACATGACCGGGTGCCGGCTGGGTCCAGGGCAGGCCGCGGCGAGGCCCGTCTCGCGGCGACCGCACCGCTCGCACGCGAAGGCACGATGGCACAGGTCGGGCGGCGGGACCGGGGTCGATGTCGAGGAGCGGGAGCGATGCCAGACTTGAGCGGACGCACGGCTCTCGTAACGGGTGCCGCAGGAGGGATCGGGCGGGAGCTGGTGCGGGCACTGCTGCGGGCGGGCGCCAACGTCATGGCCACCGACGTTGCCGACGCGGGGTTGAAACAGCTGGCCGACGCTATGGAGCGCGAAGGGGTCGGCCCGCGACTGGGCACCCGCCGCCTCGACATCTCCGACCCGCGCCCCTGTGCCGAAGCGGTTGATGCGACGCGCGCCGGCTTCGGTACCCTCGACATCCTCGTCAACAACGGTGCGCTCGGCATGGGCGCCATCCGCGACGATCACATGACTGACCTGGTTGGGATCGAGGAGATCACGCCGGACACCTGGGACAGGTTCGTCGCCGTCAACTTCTCCGGCGCCTGGTATCTCACCCGCGCCGCCGTGCCGGCCATGAAGCGCGCCGGATGGGGCCGCATCGTCACCGTGACCACCAGCTTCTTCACGATGCTGCGGGGTGGGTTCCACCCCTACGGACCGGTGAAGGCCGGCCTCGAGGCCATGGCGGCGGGGCATGCCAGGGAATTCGAGGGCACCGGCATCACCGTCAACGTCGTGGTGCCCGGCGGACCCGCCGACACGCCGATGGTGCCGGCAAGCTCGGGCCTCAAGCGCGAAGACCTGATCCCGCCCGTGGCGATGACCTACCCGCTGCTGTGGCTGTGCTCCGGAAACGCCGATCGGGTGACGGGTAAACGCTATGTGGCGGCCAGGTGGAACCCTGCCGCGCCCGTCGAAGCTGCGCGCGCCGCCTCCGAGGCGCCGATCGGCTGGCCCGAGCTGGCGGCTGCGCCGGTGTGGCCCGGCGGCACGCCCAAGCCGTGAGGAGGAGCGAGGGGCCGATAGGTGGCAAGGCTCACAGTCTTGGTGTCGTGAGGCGCCCTCGACAGGTATGTGCTGCCCTCGGCCACCGCCAGCGTCAGGCCCTTGCGGCGCAGCAGGCCCAGGACGACGGCCTCCATGGACTGGTCGTCGATGCCGAAAACGACATCGCCGCCGAGGAGCCTGCGGATCAGACCCTCCTCGGCATCGAGGATGCGCCGGGCCGCAGCGTCGTCGTCGCACTTGGCCACGATGCGCACCTTGATGCCCTCGATGCCGCTCGCCTGGAAGGTGAGCGTGGGGTTGCCGAGGCGATCCAGTTCGTCGATGCGAACCAAGTTCGCCGCGATCTCTGGGGGTATGTCGAAGTTGGACCCGATGATGGCGCGGTGCTTGCTGAAGACACGCGCCAGATGGCCCTCCGCTGGACCTATCGCTGGGAACTGCATCAGCTGCTCAAGCTCTGCGGCTTCGCCGTCGAGGCGGAGTACAGCGATTTCGCCGGGTCTGCGCCGGCCTACGGCAAGGAATTGATCACGATTTCGCAGAACTACTGTCCGCAGCCGACCCATCGCACGGCTTTGCGCTCTCCCGCATCAACTCCGCCGGGCGTCCATATTGCTCGCCACTCTGCGCGGAAGCTGTCTCTCATTGCGGCTGGCAACGGGCTCGTCCCGAGTTCGGAGCGACAGGAGAGCTTGCCAGCGGTGTCCTCGTCATAGAGGTGAATAAGCTCAACGCGCGAAATCTCCGGGAAGAAGGTCGTCATCAAACCGATCGCGGCGTCCTCGGCCGGCGCACGCCACACCCGCACGTCATCATGGGTCAGCCAATGCAGAATGACCGTGTCGATCGAATACTCGATCGACAGCAGGGATGGCTCCTCCATCTCAAGGCGCCTGGCAACGGCTCTCAGATACTCCAGGCTCTCCATGATGTAGTCGTGCGGTCCGGCGCAGAAGCGCCGGCGGCGCTGCCCCTTCCGGCGCTCCTCGTCCGTAGGCTTGTGGATCGAGATCTGGACAATCCGGCTCATGATGTACTCGTCGGAAGCGCCCGCGATCTGCAACTTGTCTCTGATGCGCCGATCCATGCTCCCTCCGCAGCCGCTTGCCTGTCACCCCGCCTCGCACCGGCCGAGCCGCCTCCCCGGTCCGACCACCTGCAAGCACGAAACCGGCAATCGAAAGCCCGAGCGATTGTTGAAGGTGGATAACTCCGCAAAAAAACGCAGCGGAGCGGCTCAAGCTCTCGTTCAGCGAGCCTTTTGCACGCAGCGTGTTGCCTATGCCACGATGCGTTTGCGTTACACACCGCGCCTTCCAGCCATGCTCATTCGACGGCAGGAGTTGCCCCGGCCGCAGACTGCGTCCGCGGCGCGACGATCGTTTCGGGCGCGTGCTCCCCGAATATCCGCGGCTGGATAGGTGCGAGCGATGCCAAAGGTGGACAGCCCTAACCCTTGTTCGGCGACCAGCCATAGGCCTTCGCGCAGGCGCCGCCCATCAGCATAGCTCGTTCGCCGTCGCTCAGGCGGTCAGTCTGGAGAAAGGGCGTGACGGCCTGCTCGTAGTTGACGACTGCGAATGCGCGAGTCCAGTCCGTGCCCCACAGGCAGCGGTCGAAACCCCAGGCATCGAACACGCGGGCGAGCGGGTCCCAGATGTCCGGAAAGGGATATGGCTCGTGTGAGAGCGTGCAGGCGCCGCTGACCTTGATCACCGCGTTCCTGCGCCTGGCGAGGTCCAACACCTTCGGCAGGTCCGCCCAGGGCTGCGGCGGGGCGGGCGGCGTGCGGGGCTGCAGGATGGCCAGATGGTCGACGATAAAGCGCGTATCGGGGTGGCGGTCGATCAACGCCGTGCCCGCATCCACGTTATCCCAGCACAGTATGTTGACCGGAACGTCGTGCTTTACAGCCGCGCGCGCGATGCGGTCGAGACCAGGGTCGTTCGCCTCGCGATTTGCCTCCTTCGTCATCATGATGCGGATGCCAACCGCGCCCGGAGTCTTTTTCCAGTCGGCGATCACGTCGGCCACCGCCGGGTCGCCCGGGTCGACCGGCTTGACGATGGCGAACCTGCCGGGATAGGCCCGTTGCACTTCCACCGCATAACTGGCGTCGTAGCGGTACATGGAAAAGGCGGAGATGAAGATCGCGCCGTCGACGCCAACCTTGTCCATCGCCGCCACCATCTCATCGCCCGTAACGTGAGGGGGCCAGTTCGGCACGCTGTGCCAGGGGCGTTCGGGAGTGTTCGCCTCGTAGGCGTGGACCTGGGAATCGATGATCGCCATCGAGGGAGCTCCTTTGTGCGACGGGTGTTTGGACGTGCAACCTATTCGGCGGCCTGCGCCTTGGCCTGAGGGGCCTCGACGAAGCGGGTGGCAAAATTCGCCGGAGAGACGATCTCCAGGACCTCGAAGTCGTCCGAGCAGGCGATCTCCCGGTGCTTGATGCCGGGTGTCTGCAGGATGCAATCGCCCTTGCGGATCGTCCGCTGCCCCTGGCCCTCGTACTCGAAGGTCGCCCAGCCGCTGAGGACGTAGACGAGCTGGAACGTGCAATCGTGCACGTGCCACTGCTGCACCTCGTCCTTGGTCTTCCTGCCGTTGTGGCGAATGAGGTGGGCGACGTAGTCGCCCTTGGTGCCGGCCTTGATGCCGAGGTCGCGATACTCGAAGATCTCGCGCAGGCCGGGCGCCCACTTGGCCTCGCTTGCCAGGTTATGCACGAAGGTCCATTGCTTGTCGGTCATCGTCTCCTCCTTCGTTCTTGTGCCAAGTCTATAGTCACGCCGCTGTCGACCGGAAGGACTTGCCGATGGGCAACCTTGCCGGCGAGACGTGCCCTTGGCTTCGTTCCGCTGGTGACATCGCCAAAAGCCGTGGGAGCACGCATCACGCCACGTGCGACCGGCTGCTGACACCGCCATATAAGACCTGGCACGTTTGAGGAAGGCCCGCGATAGCTATATGGAAACCCGAAGGCACAAAGGGGTGTTGCGCTTGCTAATCGGCCGCATGGCCGTGGCGGAGCAGTGAACCGACGCAAGGGACTCTGGAGCAATGGACATGCGTGGATTGCACGGAAAAGTCGCTGTGATCACCGGCGCAGCCGGGGGCATCGGCCGCGCGCTGGTCCGCCGCTTCTGCGAAGAAGGCACCCATGTCGTGGGACTTGACCTCAACGCGGCGGGACTCGCGGAACTGTCTGATCGGCTAAAGGAGTTCGCCGGCCAGCTGACCTTGCGACCGTTGGACATCACTGATCATGCCACCGTCGCCGAGATGATCCGGCAGGTGCATACCGAGCGCGGCCGCATCGACATCCTCGTCAACAACGCCGGTTGGGACGTGGCGATGCAGTTCGTCGAGACCACGCCCGAGTTCTGGGAAAAGGTGATCGCGATCAACCTGCGCGGCCCCCTGAACTTGCAGCACGCGATCGTGCCGCTGATGATCGAGGCTGGCGGTGGCAAGATCGTCAACATCGCTTCCGATGCCGGCCGGGTCGGCTCGTCGGGCGAGTCGGTGTACTCGGCCTGCAAGGGTGGCATCATCGCCTTCAGCAAGACCCTCGCGCGTGAGACCGCACGAAAGGGCGTACGCGTCAACGTCGTCTGCCCCGGACCCACGGACACGGCGCTTCTGCGCTCCTTCACCGGCGACGGCGAGTACGGGCAGAAGATCTACGACGGCCTGAAGCGGGCAATTCCATTGAAGCGATTGGGCCAGCCCGAGGACATCCCGGGCATGGTCGCCTTCCTCGCCAGCGACGACGCTAACTTCATCACCGGACAGGTCATCAGCGTGTCCGGCGGCCTAACCATGCACGGGTGAACCCTGACGACCTGCAGCGACATCCCTTGGGAAGAGAAGGCGTGTGCGACCCGCATCGCAATCAACCGGCCCGAGAAGTACAACGCCTTTTGCGGCAAGACCTGCGATGAACTGATCGACGCACTGCATCACGCTGCTGGAACAAGGCGATCGGCATGCTGGTGCCTTGGCCGCGGCCGGCCTGCGCAATGCGCGTGGAGGAAGATCCAGGACAGGGGAGCGCTCGGCGGTTGTCCAGCGACTGCTTCCCTGTAGGATGGAAATAGGTCGCACGATGCAGCGCACAGCTATGCAGGCGCCCGGTCGCTGATGTGGTCGGCGCGAAACGGCGATGAACGGAACGGGGAAGAGCAGGGATGACGGGAAACGGCGCCAGCAACAAGTGGATCGGAAAGCGCACGATCCGACCGGACGGCGTGGACAAGGTCACGGGCCGCGCGGCATTCGGTGCCGACTACTCGCTGCCCGGCATGCTTTGGGGCAAGGTGTTGCGCAGCCCGCATCCGCATGCCCGCATCAGATCGATCAACTTCGAGAAGGCGGAGGCGCTGCCGGGTGTCAAGGCGATCATAACCGGGCGTGACTTCGTCGAGTTCCCGTGGGACAAGCCGGCGATCCTCGGCATCCAGGACCTGCGCTTCAACAGCCGCAACGTCATGGCGCGCGACAAGGCGCTCTACGCTGGCCACGCGGTGGCGGCGGTCGCCGCCACGTCGGCCAGGATCGCCTCCCAGGCCCTCAGGCTGATCGAAGTCGACTACCAGGTGCTGCCGTGGGTGATCGACGTCGACGAGGCCATCAAGCCCGGCGCGCCGATCCTGCACGAACACATGCGCCACGTCGGGGGCGACAAGCCCGGCCCCGCCACCACGTCCAACATCGCCGGCAAGCTCGAACACACGCTTGGCGACGTTGAGGCCGGGTTCGCTGCGGCCGACGTCATCGTGGAGCGCAGCTTCAAGACGAAGCCTGTGCACCAGGGCTACATCGAACCGCACGCCTGCGTCGTCACCGTCAACAAGGACGGCCACGCCACCATCTGGAGCAGCAGCCAGGGTCACTTCATGGTGCGCGACATGACGGCCCAGCTGACGGGCCTCAAGCTCAGCGAGATTCGCGCGATCCCGGCCGAGATCGGCGGCGGCTTCGGCGGCAAGACCATCGTCTATCTGGAGCCCCTGGCGCTGATCCTGGCCAAGAAGTCCGGCCGCCCGGTGAAGATGGTCATGACGCGCGAAGAGGTGTTCTGCGCCGCCGGTCCGACGTCAGGGTCATCGAGCACGGTGAAGATCGGCGCAACCAGGGACGGCAGGATCACCGCCGTCAAGGCGACCTACAACCTGCAGGCCGGCGCCTTCCCGGGCTCGCCCATTCGCGGCGCCGTGGGATGCGCGTTGTCCCCTTACGACATCGCCAACCTGCAGATCACGGGCTACGACGTGGTGACGAACCGCCCCAAGGTTGCGGCCTATCGGGCGCCCGGGGCGCCGATCGGGGCCTTCTCGGTGGAGTGCACTCTCGACGAGCTCGCCAAAGCCCTCAATATAGACCCACTCGTTCTGCGCCAAAAGAATGCGGCCAAAGAGGGAACCAAGGCCGCATACGGGCCGACGTTCCCTCGCATTGGCTATGAGGAAACACTGCAGGCGGCGCTCGGCCATCCGCACTACCAGGTGCCGCTGGGCCCCAACCAGGGCCGCGGCGTCGCCAGCGGCTTCTGGTTCAATGCGGGCGGGGAATCCAGCGCGCAGGTCTATGTCAACGAGGACGGCACCGTGGTCGTGGTCACAGGCCACCCCGATATCGGCGGCTCGCGCGCCTCCATGGTCAATATCGTCGCGGAGTTGCTGGGCATCGACTACCGCAACGTGCAGGCGCTGATCGGCGACACAGGCTCCGTCGGCTTCAGCGCACTCACCGGAGGCAGCCGTGTCACGTTCGCCGCTGCCATGGTGGTGACAAAGGCAACGGAGCAGGTGATCCAGACCCTGCGTGCGCGCGCGGCCAAGCTTTGGAAGATCGACGTCGAGGCCGTCACATGGGAGAACGGCGAGGCGCGTCCCGCCGGCTCGAATGCGGGCGAGTTCCCCCCGCTGACCTTGGCCGAGCTGGCTGCCAAAGCGAGTGCTACCGGCGGTCCTATCAATGCCCGTTCCTCGCTCAACACGGAAGGCGCGGAAGGCGGATTCGCCACGCACATCTGCGATGTCGAGGTCGATCGCGAGACCGGCAGGGTGCAGGTGATACGCTACACGGCGGTCCAGGATGCCGGGCGGGCCATCCATCCGAGCTATGTGGAGGGGCAGATCCAGGGCGGCGTCGTGCAGGGCATCGGCTGGGCGCTCAACGAGGAGTGCATGTTCGCCGACGACGGCAAGCTCGATAACGCGAGCTTCCTCGACTATCGCATGCCGGTGGCATCCGATTTGCCGATGATCGAGCCCGTCATCATCGAGGTGCCGAACGACAAGCATCCGCAAGGGGTGCGCGGCGTGGCCGAGGTGCCGATCGTGCCCGCACCGGCGGCGGTCGCCAACGCCGTGCGCAATGCCATCGGATTGCGCCTGACCGATCTGCCGATGTCCCCGCCGAAGGTGCTCGCGGCCTTGACAGCTCAGCCGTAACGGGAGCGAGGGTGTCATACCCGTGAGCCAAACCTTTTACCCGTCATCCCGGAAGCCGAGCCGCAGGCGAGGCCATCCGGGACCTCCCGCAACGAGTTGTGACCCCTTGCCTCACGAGGTCCCGGATCGGAGCGCCGCACGCGCAAGCGCTCGCATCGCCCACGGGAATCCATGGCCGGGATGACGGGTGGAAAGTGTCGGACCCGGAGAGTCTGACACCTGCGCGGCAATGGACGCAACGAGAAGGTCCGAGTGATGAACGACAGATTTCTGAGAACCGGTGTATTTCTCGCTCCCTTTCATCCTCTTCGCGAAAACCCGCTGCTTGCCCTCGATCGCGACATGGAGCTGCTGGTTCATCTCGACCGGCTCAACTATCACGAAGCGTGGATCGGCGAGCATCACTCGGCGGGCTTCGAGATCATCGCATGCCCCGAGCTGTTCATCGCGGCAGCAGCGGAGCGCACACGTCACATCCGCCTTGGGACGGGCGTGGTCTCGCTGCCCTACCACAACCCATTCACCGTCGCGGGACGGCTGATGCAGCTCGACTACATGACGCGCGGCCGGGCCATGTTCGGCGTCGGACCTGGCTCGCTCGTCTATGACGCCGTCAAAATGGGGCTCAAGGCCGAGGATCAGCGGCGCAAGCTCGATGAGTCGCTCGACGTCATCATGGAGCTGATGCAGGGCCACGTGGTTACCAAGAAGACCGACTGGTTCGACCTGTGCGAGGCCCGCCTGCAGCTCAAGAGCTATTCGCAGCCGATGATGGAGATGGCGGTTGCCTCGTCCCGCTCGCCGATCGGAGCGGTGGCGGCGGGCAGGCACGGCATCGGCATGCTCTCCATCGGCGGCACGTCGGACGACGCGCTGAAGGCGCATGCCAGGAACTGGGGCATCTACGAGGAGAATGCCCGGGCCAACGGCAGGACGCCCGATCGCCGGAAGTGGCGCATCGTCACCTTCGCTCACGTGGCGGCGACGAGAGAGCAGGCGCATGACGACGTCGGGTTCGGTCTGGACGACTTCAGGCGCTATTTCAGCGAGGTTGCGACCTTCCCGATCATCCCGCCCGACGTGACGGGAGACGCGGCGGAGTGGCTGGTGTCATCAGGTCTTGCCTGCATCGGCACACCCGACGACTGCATCCGCCATTTCGAGCGCCTGTGGAAGGGCTCGAACGGCGGCTTCGGCGGCGTGCTTGTGCTGGCCCACAACTGGGCGGACTGGCCGGCGACAAGGCGCAGCTACGAGCTGATGGCGCGCTACGTCCACCCGCATTTCCAGCGCAATGCCAATGAGCTTCGCGACTGGAGCTACAACGACGCCAGGTCCAAGTTCGAGACGGCCGGCGCCCAGTCGCGAGCCGCGGTCCAAGCAGCCATCGACAGGCATGGCGAGCGGAAAGACTAGACCAACCACCAGTGGTGGCACGATCCGTCTACGTAGATCATGAACCGGGATCGACTGTCCCGAAGATCTGCACGGCTCTGTCGACCGCGCGGCCCAGCGTCTCGGCGGCTGTCACCTGACCATGGAGATCCAGTCGCGCGCGTCGTCGCCCCGGTCGATCTCCAGGCCGCGCGCAGCACTATGAAGCGCGCCGCGTTGATCTCGATGACGGCAGGGGTTGCGAAGGCCATGCGGTGCACGCGCGCCGCCCGGCGTCACGATGCGCTTCACAAAAAGCCGGGTTGGGCTAAGTTGTGCACAAGGCCCTGATCGATGTTCTTACCGGATCACAGGCAGGGCATCCGCGATTGGGGGGAGCAACTGGCAGTCAGGAAACGTTTGCCGACGACGCGCCTGCACGCAGGCACGCCGCCGACCGCGGTGCGGGCCCGCGGCAGCTCGATGCCGGCGCAGCCGGGCTTGGGCGATCGCGCGAGCGACCGCCGTCGAACGCGTCCGATCGGAGACGAAAGATGGAGGAAACCGCCTATGACGTATTTCCGAACCCCCCGATCTCTCCTGGCGCTGCCGGCCGCCGCCCTGCTGGCCGCAGGGCTCTTCGCCGCCCCGGCGCCGGCACAGGCCGAGGACGGCGCGATACGCATCGGCATCTCGCTGCGCATGATCGTCGAGAACGGCCTGAAATACGGGCAGATGGCCAAGGATGAGCTCGAGGCGGTCAACGCGGAGGGCGGCATCAACGGCAGCAAGGTGGAGGTCATCCTGCTCGACGACGAGTGCAAGCCCGACAAGGGCATTGCCAACGTCAACCGCTTCATCCACCAGCATAAGGTCCATCTGGTGATGGGCTCCACCTGCAGCTCCGTCACGATGCCGATGGTCGATGTCACGACCAAGGAGGAGGTGCCGCAGATCGTGCCGCACTCCACCAACGCCAATATCACCAAGAAGGGCAGCGCCTGGGTGTTCCGCACCTCCGTTTCCGAGCGGTTCTACGCCTCGGTGCATGCCAAGTACCTCTCGGAGAACGTCGGCAAGAAGGTCGCCTATCTCTACACCACGGACGGCGCCGGCATCGGTTTCGCGCAGGACTACAAGTCGTTCATGAAGCGGACCTACAACGTGGACCCGCTCTATGAGGCGCAGATGCAGGAGTCGGACCTCGACTTCCGCGCCCATCTGCTGAAGATCAAGTCCCTCAACCCCGAGGTGCTGGCCATCGGCGGGCAGCTCGATGCCATCTCGCGCATCACCCAACAGTCCTACGAAGTCGGCATTCCAAAGAAGGTCCGCCGCGTGGCCGCGTCGGCGGCTTCCAATGCGCCGGTGCCCGAGCTGGCCGGCGACGCCGTCGTCGGCCTGACGTTCGCCACGGCTTTCAACTGCAAGGACGAGCGCCCGGTGGCACAGGCGTTCGTGAAGATGGTGCAGGAGAAGTACAAGGTGCGCTGCCCCGACCACGACTTCAGCCAGGCCTACGAGACGGCGCAGCTCATCAAGCTCGCCCTCAAGAACGCCAAGCTGCAGCTGACCGAGGCCTCCCTCAAGGCCGACCGCGCCGCCATCCGCGACGCGCTGGCGGGCATCCGCAACTACAGCGGCCTGGCGTCAGGTCCGATCGGCTTCTGCGCCGATCCCACGCCGCAGTGCCGCGACGGCAACCGCACCGGCATCCTGGTGGAGTACACCAAGGGCGGCAAGGACTACGACATGCGCGTGCTGGCCCGCGTGTCGTTCGACCCCGACTTCGGCCTCTGACTCCCTCTCCCCGCCGCCCTCGGCCCATCCACGAGGGCGGCCTCGCCACCATGAACCGAGGGCGACGGGGAGAGGGTCGGGGTGAGGGGCAGCCAGGACGACTCCCTATCAGCGCCGGGCCTTGAAGCGGGCGAGAAGCGCGTCGAGCAATCATCTGAGGCTCTCCGTGGATAGGATTTCCCTTGGGGCTACCCCTCACCCTAGCCCTCTCCCCGCAAGCGGGGAGAGGGGACAGCGCGGCGCATCCGCGCCCCGCCTCGGCGCCGTGCACCCCATCGTGCCCTGGACCGTCGCCTGGGCGTGCCTGCTGCCGCTGCCGTTCCTGCTGACGAACGCCTACACCCAGTTCGTGGTGAACGTCATCTGCATCAACATCATCCTGGCGGTGGGTCTCAATATCGTCAAAGGTTTCGCCGGCCAGGTGACGGTCGGGCACATCGCCCTGGCTGCCATCGGCGCCTATGCCTCGGCCGTGCTCTCGACCAAGCTCGGGCTGCCGTTCTGGGGCGCCCTGCCGGCGGCCATGCTGATCACGGGCCTTGCCGGCGCCATCATCGGCATCCCGTCGTTCCGCCTCGAGGGCGCATATCTGGCGCTCGCCACCCTTGGGCTCGCGGAGGCGGTGCGCGTCGTCGTCTCCGGCACCGACTGGCTGGGCGCCTCGCTGGGCTACGAGGGCATACCGCCGCCGTACCTCGGCAGCCTCCCGCTCGGCGACCACCGCTCCTACTACTACATCGTCATGCCGCTGGCGCTCGTCGGGCTCTACTTCTCCTTCAGCATCCTCAGCTCCGATATCGGTCGCGCCTTCAAGGCTCTGCGCGAGGATGCGCTGGCGGCGGCGGCCAGCGGCGTCAACGTACGCAAGTACAAGGTGATCGCCTTCGTGCTGAGCGCGCTCTATGCCGGTTGCGCCGGCAGCCTGCAGGCACACATGGCGCCCGGGTTCATCCACCCCAACAGCTACACCATCACCGAGATGATCACCCTGCTGCTGATGGTGGTGTTCGGCGGCATCGGCCACATCTGGGGCGGGGTGATCGGCGCCATCGCCGTCACCGTCATCGACGACCTGACTCGCGACTACTACCAATACCGCATGGTCATATTCGGCGCGGTCATCGTGCTCACCGTCATGTTCATGCCGCGCGGCATCGGCGGCCTCATCGACGATGTCCTCGTGCGCCGGCGCTTCAACGCCATCCGCAGGCGCAAGGCCGCCGCGGCTTCGGGCGCCCTCGCAGACGAGGCGTGATCCCATGCTGCTGGAGGTCAAGAACCTGACGAAGCGCTTCGGCGGCCTCACCGCCGTGTCGAAGGTCGAGCTCGCGGTCAGGCCGGGCGAGGTGCGTGGCATCATCGGTCCCAACGGCTCCGGCAAGTCCACCCTCTTCAATCTCATCTCGGGTGTCTACCGCCCCGAACCCGGCGCCAGCATCGTGTTCGACGGCCGGGACATCACCAACCTGGAGGCGCACGAGATCGCGCGCCAGGGCGTCGCGCGCACCTTCCAGCTCCTGCGCATCTTCTCCGGCATGAGCGTGATCGAGAACCTGCTGATCGGCCACCACAGCCACATCGGCTATGGGGCGGCGTCCGCCGTCGTGGGCTCGCGCAAGGCCTGGGCCGGGGAGCGGCGCGCGCGCGGGGAGATGATGGAGCTTCTGGCCTTCATCGGCCTCGCCGACTACGCGGATATGCCGGCCGGAGAGATGTCCGGCGGGCAGCGGCGCCTGCTGGCGCTCGCCCGCGCCATGGCCGCCAGGCCGAAGCTCTTGCTGCTCGACGAGCCAGCCGCCGGCCTGTCGCCGGCCAACGTCGACATCCTGCTGGATACGGTGCTCGCCCTCAAGAGCCGCTTCGGCCTCACCGTTGTCATCATCGAGCACATCCTGAAGGTGGTGATGGAGACCTGCGAGACGGTGAGCGTGCTCGACCACGGCGAGAAGATCGCCGAAGGCCCGCCGGCGGCGATCAAGGACGACCATCGCGTGATCGAGGCCTACCTCGGCAAGGAAATGAAGGACGAGGAGGTGCGGGCCTTCTTGCGGTCGGCGT
>DATBKR010000497.1:0-2890 GCA_036555805.1 Hyphomicrobiaceae bacterium
CGTCGCCTTCCGCTATCAGGCCGATCGCCCGCTCGTCCTGGAGGACGTCTCGCTCACCGTGGGGCCGGGCGAGTTCGTCGCGCTGGTAGGGCCCTCCGGGGCGGGCAAATCGTCGCTGTTCCGGCTGCTGCTGGGCTTCGAGACGCCCGAGGCGGGCGCCATCTACTTCGACGGCCAGGACCTCGCGGGGCTCGACCTCGAGGCCGTGCGCCACCAGATCGGCGTCGTCCTGCAGAACGGCAAGGTGCAGCCCGGCACGATCTTCGAGAATATCGTCGGCGCTGGCGTCTACACGCTCGACGATGCCTGGGAGGCCGCGCGCCAGGCAGGGCTGGAGGCGCAGATCAAGCAGCTACCGATGGGCATGCAGACCTTCATTAGCGAAGGCGGCGCCACCTTCTCGGGCGGTCAGCGGCAATTGCTGCTGATCGCCCGCGCGCTGGTGCGCAAACCGCGGATCCTGTTGTTCGACGAGGCGACGAGCGCCCTCGACAACGAGACGCAAGCCATCGTCACCGCCAGCCTGAAGGCGCTCCATGCCACACGCATCGTCATCGCCCACCGCCTGACCACCGTCGAGCAGGCGGACCGGCTCTACGTCCTGTCGGGCGGCCAAATCGTGCAGAGCGGCAAGTATGCCGACCTGCTGAAGACGCCCGGGCCGTTCGCCGACCTCGCGCACCGCCAGCTTGCCTGATCTCACAGGCAGCAGATTGCCGAATGTTTTGGCAAGTTTTTGGCAACCTGGACATGAAAAACTTGCCAAAAACAGGTCGGACGCGCGTGCATCAGATGGACCGGGGGCAGGGTGAATTCGCTCCGGGCTTGAGGAAATGGTGATGCCTGGTTTCGGCCAGTGTCGTTTAATCCAGCGATATAGCGCTTCCTAAGCTGGTCTGAAAAGCCATGCCTCTGGGCCAATAGAAGAGTACCCCCGTCAGGCAGCGGGGGGCGCCGGGGCGAGCGGCTCCAGAGTGACTCGGTAACCGAGCGCCTCCAGCCGCTGGACCGAGCGGCGCTCGATGGCGGCGCGGTCGCGGCGCTCGAAGAAGTCGGGCCCCAACTCCTCATAGACCTGGTCACGAGCGAGCAGATGGTACGCGGTGACCAGGATCGTGTGGCCCACCGCGATCACGGCCTTCTTCTTGCCGCGCCGCGCCGCCAGGCGGTGGTACTGAGTGCTCAAGTACGTCCCCCGCGTTCGGCCGGCCGCCTGCGCTGCCTCGACTAACGCCTGCCGCAGCCACGGGCTCCCCCGGCGGGTCTTGCCGCTGCGGCGTTTGCCCGCGCTCTCATCGTGGCCCGGACACATGCCCGCCCAGGACGCCAGATGCCCCGCCGTGGGGAAGCGCCCCATGTCCAGCCCGATCTCCGCGACGAGAATCTCCGCCGTTCGGCGGCCCACGCCGGGAATGGTGTCCAGGCGCTCGACCGCCGCCTCGACCGGCCGCAGCCGCTCGGCTACCTCGGCGCTGACCCGTTCGATCGCCTCATCCAAATA
The DNA here is from genome assembly GCA_036555805.1 of Hyphomicrobiaceae bacterium. GTDB lineage: Bacteria > Pseudomonadota > Alphaproteobacteria > Rhizobiales > Hyphomicrobiaceae > AWTP1-13. The sequence continues at coordinate 1,502 of DATBKR010000497.1, forward strand.
GTCCAGGTGGGCCAACTGCTGAGCGAGCAAGAACCGCTGGTGCGGAGCCACCCGTCCGGCCAGAGCGCGCTCGAGCTGCGGGATCTTCGTGCGCAACCGGCCGCGGGCGAGTTGCGCCAGCACCCCCACGTCGGTCTGCCCGGCCACCAGCGGCTCCAGCATGGCACGAGCGGAGCGGCCCAGCACGTTGCTCGCCACGTCGCCCAGCTTCAGGTTGGCCCCCTCCAGTGTCTTCTGCAGGCGACTGGCCTCCGCCGCCCGCTCTTGCACCAGACTGGTGCGATACCGGGTCAACTCTCGCAGCTCGCGTTGGGCGCGGTCCGGCACGAAGCTGGGTCGCAGTAGCCCGTGGCGCAGCAGGTCGGCGATCCACTCGGCATCCTTCACGTCCGTCTTCCGCCCGGGGACCGCTTTGATGTGCTGAGCGTTGGCGAGCAGCAAGTCGAACGAGCTCTCCAGCAGGTTCCAGATCGGCTTCCAGTAGCTGCCGGTCGCTTCCATGGCGACGTGCGTGATGCCCTCGGCCGCCAGCCAATCGGCCAGGGCCAGCAACTCGTCGGTCATCGTGCCAAAGGTGCGCACCATCCGCTGCGGCGGCCCGCCCGTCGGCGCTGAGAGAAGCACACAGGCGACCACCGTCTGCTTGTGCACGTCCAGCCCGCAACATCGCGGATGCACTACATCCATCCCGCGCCTCCCGCCGCTCAATTTGCGGCGACCGCGGGGACGCTCCCGTACTCACGATTCTGGTCTGCGTGCTTCCCGCGAGCGGGAGCGACACTCGGTGGTGCCGAGGGAGCATCCAGGCCATGCTTGCGATCGGGCTCAGGGCACCAGTCTAAGTCCGGCCTCGCCGCGGCCGTCGCTATCACTAGTGTGGCGCCGGGGCAGCCCGCTTTTCATCCCCGGTGGTCGTCAGCAGACTATGATTGCTTGCGATTTAACCCGAGCGGTGGCCTGAAGCGGGCGGCGAGTCCGGCCGAGCCGGCGGCGGACGGTCCGGTGCCGTTGGGCGTGTTCGACGCCGGCTACGATCCCGAGACGCTCGCCCGGGAACTCGGCGACCTCGATGGCGAACGGGTGGCCGTGCTGGTACGGCTGCGCAGCGGCCGCGGCTTTTACGCCGACCCGCCGTCCCGGCCCGACGAGCAGGTCGGGCGGCCGCGCCGGCACGGGGCGAAGTTGGCCTGCGACGACGAGCGGACGTGGTGGACGCCGACCGCGGAGCCCCGGGCGGGCCCCGCGCCGGACGGCGCCGGGCGGGTGCGCGCCTGGGGCGGGGGGCCTGCCAAGCGCCCGCCCCCCCCGCCGCAGGGCCGGCGGCGCCCCTGGCCGACCGGGCACGGGGCCCGGGTCCTGGGCGCGGTCGAGCGGCGGCCCCGCCACCCC
>DATBKR010000498.1:0-8014 GCA_036555805.1 Hyphomicrobiaceae bacterium
GGCCAGGATGAGCGTTCTCGGCCGCACGTTCAGCCGATACGTGTTCCGCCAGGCGGCGGGCGCGACGCTCGTCATCCTGCTGTCGCTCACGAGCGTGGTCTGGATCGGCGTGGCGCTGCGCCAGCTGGAGCTGATGACCAATCAGGGCCAGGACGCGTTCCGGTTTCTGGCGATGACCACGCTGGCGATCCCGAGCATGCTGGCACTGATCGCGCCCATCGCGCTGCTCATCGCCTGCCTGCACGTGCTCAACCGCCTCAGCGGCGACAGCGAACTGATCGTGCTGACGGCCGGCGGAGCGCCGGTGTGGGCCCTGCTCAAGCCGCTCGGCCTGCTGGCGCTGGTGGTGGCGCTCGCGGTGGCCGCGGTCAACCACCTGGCGGGGCCGTGGAGCCAGCGCCTGCTGCGGGAGTATACCAACCTCGTGCGCAGCGACCTGATCGGGCAGGTGATCCAGCCCTGGCGCTTCACCGAGCCGGAACCCAAGCTCACCATCCACATCCGCGACCGGGCCCCGAACGGCGAGTTGCTGGGCCTCCTGCTGCACGATGCGCGCGACCCCAAGCAGGTCGCCTCCTACCTGGCCGAGCGGGCGCAGATCATCAAGCAACGCGGCGATGAGTACCTGCGCATGCAGAACGGCCACATCGTGCGCCGCTCCGACACCGACAAGGCGCCACAGATCATCGCCTTCGCCGAGTACGTGATCGACCTCAACCAGCTGGAGCAGCGGCCCGAAATCGCCGGGTCCAGTTTCCGGCCGCCGCGCGAGCGCTACACCCCCGATCTGTCCGACGGCATCCGCGATGCGAACAGCGACCGCGACCGGGGGCGCTTCGCCGCCGAACTGCACGAGCGGCTGTCGAGCCCGCTCTACCCGTTCACCTTCGTTCTGATCGTGCTGGCGTATGCGGGCGGGGCGCAGAGCACGCGCCAGAACCGCTTTCGCGGCCTCGTCTCGGCGTTCGCCGCGGGTATCGGCTGCCGCATGCTGGGCATCGCCGCCAACAACATGGTCGCGGTGCGGCCGGCGGTGGCGTATTTGTTGTACGTCATCCCCATCGGCGCGTGCGTGCTGGCCGCGATCGCCACGCAGCGGGGCGTGGCGCCGCGGCCGGCACCGCGACCGCTCGCGCTCATCGGCGCGGTGCTGGGGCACGTGCGCGAGGCGATTGCGGCGCCGTTTGTGGCGCTGGCGGCGCGACACCGGCGGCGGGCCCGCAGCGCCCTGTTTCTGCCGGGCACGCGCACGCTGCGGCACTACCTGGCCAAGCGCTTTCTGTTCGGCGTGCTGGGGGCGTTCCTGGTCTGTTCATGCCTGATCTACATGATCGACATGATCGAGCTCCTCCGCCTCTCGCGCCGGGCGCAGGACCTGTCGGTGGCGACGCTGCTGTGGATCGGTCTGCTGCGGCTGCCGGCCTTCACCGAGCTGCTGCTCGCGTTCGCGGTGCTGGTGGGCAGCATCGGGGCGCTGTTGAGCCTCAACCGGCGCTCCGAGCTGACCGTCATGCGCTCGGCGGGCATGTCCGTCTGGCAGTTCTTGCGGCCCGGGGCGGTCGTCACGTTCATCCTGGGCGTGTTGGCCGTAACGCTGTTCAATCCGCTGGCGGCCGCTGCCCGCTTCGAGTCCGAGCGGCTGGTGGCCGAGGTGTTCGGAATGGAAGCCGGCCTGTTTGCGTCCAAGGGCGAGGGGGCCTGGCTGCGCCAGGACGGCGCCGACGGCCAGTCGGTGTTGAATGCGCGGGCCGTGGCCGACCAGGGCCTGGTGCTGTCGGGCGTGATCGGCTTCGTGTTCGACCCCCAGGGTCGGTTCACCGAACGCGTGGACGCGGAGCGTGCAACTCTGCAGGACGGCTACTGGGAATTGCAGAAGACCGTGGTCTCCCGCCCCAAGCGGGAGCCGGAGACGTTCGGCACCTACGCCATCAGCACCCACCTCACCCGCGAGCGCGTGGGCGACGCCCTGGGGTCCGAGATCGCGGTGTCGTTCTGGCAGCTCCCGAGTCTGATAGAAGTATCTGAAAGAGCGGGACTTTCGGCTTCCAAATACCGGATGCAGCACGCCATCCTGCTGGCACGCCCGGCGCTGTTGATCGCGATGGTGGTTTTGGCCGCAACTGTGTCATTGCGGTCATTCCGCTCCGGCGGGATACAGATTATGGTTCTCACGGGGTTAGTTGGGGGCATCGGGCTCTTCCTGTTGGCTGAGGTTTCGCGTCAAATCGGGGCATCCGGTTTGATCTCTCAGGCGCTGGCGGTGTGGGTTCCGATCGGGGTGTCGCTACTCGTCTCGCTAACGGTGCTGCTGCACCAGGAGGACGGCTGAGTGATGCGTGAAGCGCCGACACCGCAGAGCGGGTCCGGCGGTACGCCGGGCTGCGGCCGTTCCGCGCGGCGGCCGCGGGCGGGCGGCGTGCGCCTTCTCATCGCGCTTCTGGCCGGCGCAGCGCTGTGGCAGCTGGGCTTGGCGCGCATGGCCGCCGCCCAGGACAACGTCGTACGGCTTCCCGACCTCGCCACCCAGAACAAGGCAGCCAAGGGCGCCTTCCCGAAGAAGCCCGGCGGCATCTTCGGGCCGGCGCCGAAAATCGATCGCGCCCAGCCGATCTACCTGCAGACCGACCGCCTCATCTACGATGACAAGAACAACCGGGTCATCGCGGAGGGCAACGTCGAGATCTACTACAATAACTACATCCTGACGGCCGACAAGGTCATCTACGATCAGAGCTCCAACAAGCTCACCGCCAAGGGCAACGCCCAGCTCAAGGACCCCAACGGCGCCGTCACCCGCGCCGACCGCTTCGAGGCCACGGACGACTTCCGCGACGCCTTCATCCAGTCGCTGAGCATGGTGACGATGGATGAATCCCGCATCGCCGCCGACAATGCCATCCGCAAGGAAGGCAACGTCACCGAGTTCCAGAACGGCAAGTTCACGCCCTGCAAGAACGAGCCAGGGCAGCCGCCGCTCTGGTGCATCGGCGCCCGGCGCATCATCCATGACCAGCAGGCGGCCACCATCACCTACCAGGACGCGCAGTTCCAGCTGTTCGGCGTGCCGGTCTTCTATCTGCCCTACTTCCAGCACCCCGATCCCTCGGTGAAGCGGCAGTCGGGCTTTCTGATGCCGAGCTACAGCAACTCCTCGACGCTGGGCTTCTCGGTCGAGATCCCCTACTACTTCGCGCTTGCGCCGAACTACGACTTCACGTTCCACCCCCAGCTCTACGCCAACCGCGGCGTGCTGTGGCAGGGCGACTTCCGGCACCGGCTGGCCAACGGCCAGTACAGCCTCAATTTCGCGGCCATCGACGATCAGCTCTCGTCCAGTGCCGATGTGGACTCGCAGCTCGGCAACTGGCGCGGGTCGCTGCAGACCAAGGGCCAGTTCAACCTCGGCTCCTGGTGGAAGTACGGCTGGGATGTCACGCTCGAGAGCGACGAGTCGTTCCGGCGCACCTACAAGCTCGACCCGATCCTGCAGACCGACCGTGTCAACGTGGCCTACCTGCAGGGGCTGAGCGAGCGCAACTACTTCGCCGCCAACCTCTATCAGTTCGGCGGGTTGTTCCTGACCGACACCGATGTCGCGAACGCCTACGTCCTGCCGGTCATCGACTACAACTACATCGTCGGCCAACCCGTTCTCGGCGGCGAACTGAGCTTCACCAGCCACGCGCGCGTGCTGACGCGCCCTGACGGCACCGACAGCAACCACGCGCTGGTGGAGGCCAACTGGCGGCGCAAGATGGTGGACCCCATCGGCCAAGTGTGGACGCCATTCCTGAGTGCGCGCGGCGACGTTTTCAACTACTCCAATGCGCGCGATCCCGACAATCCCAACAACGCGACAATTCCCGACGACACGGTGCTGCGCGGCACGGCCGCGGCCGGCGCGCTCTACTCCTACCCGTTCGTGGCCCACACCGCGTCGGCGTCGCACATCATTGCACCCACCGCGCAGATCATCGCCCGCCCCAACCACGTGGACCAGCGCCGCCTGCCCGACGAGGATGCCCGCAGCCTGGTGTTCGACGACACGCTGCTGTTCGACATCGACAAGTTTTCGGGCTACGACCGCTACGAGACGGGCACCCGCGCCAACCTCGGCCTACAGTATACCCTGCAGACCAACGGCGGCCTCTACGCCCGCGCCGTGTTCGGCGAGAGCCTGCTGCTGGCGGGAGACAATGTGTTCAACGATCCCGGCTTGACGCAGTCGGGCATCAATTCCAACGGCATCTTCACGTTCGATCCTGCCAACGGTCTGCAGACGGACCGCTCCGATTACGTGGCGGGGCTGTATCTGTCGCCGTTCGCCGGCGTGGGCCTGACGGCGCAGGGGCGCTTCGACCAGAGCGACTGGTCTTTGCGGCGCCAGGACACCAGCATTACGGCCAACTACGGGCCGCTGCTGGCGCAGGCCGCCTATACCTTCAGCAAGTTCAATCCGCAGTCGGCGACGGTGCCGTCGACGATAGGGCCTCCGCCATTGCCGGTGTTCGACGAGCAGCAGGAGATTCTCGGCACTCTGGGCCTGCGCCTGACGGATCGCTGGAGCATCCTCGGCCAGATGCGCTACGACATCGAGGATCGCCAGCGCATCCAGGATGTCTACCAGCTCAAGTACCAGGACGAGTGCTTCGTGCTGTCGGCGAGCTATATCGAGACGTTCGTGGAGAACCCGGCGCTCGATATCCAGAAGGACCGGACGCTGATGCTGCGCTTCGAGCTGAAGAACCTCGGGCAATACAGCTACCGCACCGACGCCCTCAGCCACTACTTCGGCGACACCAACCAGGGCACGGTCCCGCGCTGATCGGCGCGCGGGGGCCGCTGGGTTGGCGGCAGCCCACTGCGGCGCAGCGTATCGCCCCGGATGATACCTTCGAACGCAGCTTTCCACCCGTCATCCCGGCCAATGGATTGCCTTGGGCGATGCGAGCGGAACGCGAGCAGCGCTCCGATCCGGGACCTCGTGAGGTTCGACTCGTTTCACGAGGTCCCGGATGGCCTCCCCCGGCCTTCGCCGGGGTCGGCCTCCGGGATGATGGGTGAAAGCTTTGGCTCGCTGACATGACACCTCGCCGGAGCGCAGTCGCCACAGCTGCGCCATGGTTGTCGTGTGCTTGTGGACAACGCAAATCGGCGGTCGCGGCCGGCGCCAAGGGCGCATCGTCCGGCGCTAAGCTGGCGGATAGAGAATCGCGTCGCCGGTACCGCCGGCCCGGCACAACGAGGGAGAACGCCGACGTGACCGCCCATCGCCATCTCGTCGCCGGCCCGGCCGCCGTGGTGGCCCTTGCGCTGGGCCTGTGCGGATGGCCGTGCTGCCAGTGGAGCCTGGCGGGGCAGTCGACGGCAGCCAACAATACCAAGTCGGCGCCGGCCCCCTCGCACGGGCAGCAGGGCATTGTGGTGGTGGTCAACGACGAGGCGATCACCGCCTACGAGATCGAGCAGCGCGCGCGCTTTCTGGCGCTCAGCGCCAACATCGGCCAGCAGGCGAAGGAAGCCTTCCAGAAGCTCGTCAAGTCCGGGGACACCGAGGCGCGCATGCGCTCGCTGCAGCAGGAGGTGATCGGCTCCAACCCCGGCAAGTCGCGCGAGCAGCTGATCGCCATCTTCCAGGAGCGCCAGAAGGACCTCGGCTTGGCCCTGCAGAAGCAGGCTCTGGAGAGCGCCCGCGCCGGCATTCTGCCCAAGCTCAGGAAGGACGCCAAGGAGGAGCTGATCGACGAGCGCCTCAAGGTGCAGGCCGCCAAGAAGCTCGGCATCGAGGTCAGCGACGACGAGGTGAAAGCGCTCATCAAGGACCTCGCCGGCCGCAACAAGATGACCTACGAGCAGTTCGCGCAGCATATCAAGGGCATGGGCGTCGACATCGCCACCATGGGCGAGAGGTTCCGGGCCCAGAAGGCCTGGCGCGACATGATCGGCCGCCGCTACGCGGCACAGGTGTCGGTGACGCAGCGCGACGTGGACCGCGCGCTGTCGGAAGCCGCCTTGGAAGCCGGCGCGGATACGGTCGAGTTGCAGGTCCAGCGCATTTCCCTGGTCCTGGGCGGGGGCAAGCTCGACCAGGCCGCCTTGACCAGGCGCTACGCCGAGGCGGAGACGCTGCGGCGACGATTCAACGGATGCAAAGGCATGGCGGAGCTTGCCAAGAGCGCGCCAGACACCAGATTCGAGGACATGAAATACGTCAAGCCGGGCAGCATCGCGGAACCGATGCGCTCGATGCTGCTGAGCGCCAAGGACGACGACGCGTTGCCGCCGGTGACGACGCAGGCGGGCGTCGAGATCTACGCGGTGTGCGGCCGCAGGCCGCTCGGGGGCAACGAGGAGCGGCGCAACCAGGCCATGGTGCAGCTGCAGTCGAAGGAACTCGACGTGCTGGCACGGCGTCACCTGCGCAATCTCCGGCAGGAGGCCAATATCGAGTACAAGTAAGCGATGCCTCCGCCTTCCCCGGCCGGCGCCCGCCGCGTGCGGACGCTCCCGCCGCCCGTCGCCGTCACCCTGGGCGATCCGGACGGGATCGGCCCTGACATCACCCTGTTCGGCTGGCGCGCGCGCGAGGCGTGCGGGCTCCTGCCGTTCGCCGTCTACGGTGACGCGGATGTCCTGCGCCAGCGGGCGCGCACGCTCGGGCTCGACGTGCCCGTCGCCGCAGTCGCGCACCCGGAGGAAGCCGCGCCGCTCTTCTCGCGCGCACTCCCGGTGGTGTCGGCCCGCGGTCGGCGCGCGGCGGACGGCGATGCCGGCGCGGCCATCGTGGCGGCCATCGAGGACGCGACGGCGGCGGCGCTCACCGGCTCGGCGCTGGCGCTTGTCACCAACCCCATCGCCAAGAGGTCGCTGCACAACATCCCGCTCGACTACCCCGGCCACACCGCCTTTCTCGGCCAGCTGGCCGCGCGCCACATCGGCAACCCCGCCATCCGCCCGGTCATGATGCTGGCCGCGCCCGAACTGCGGGTCGTGCCGGCCACCGTGCACATCCCCCTCGCTGCCGTGCCGCGCGCGCTGACACGCGCGCTGATCGTGGAGACCGGCCGCATCACGGCGCGGGCGCTGCAGCTCGACTTCGGCGTGGCGACCCCCCGCCTTGCCGTCGCCGGACTCAACCCGCACGCCGGCGAGGCCGGGCTCATCGGCAGCGAGGAGGCCGACATCATCGCCCCCGCCATTGCCGACCTCAGGCGCGACGGCATCGCCGTATCGGGGCCGCACCCGGCCGACTCGCTGTTCCACGAGGAGGCGCGCCGCGGCTACGATGCCGCCATCGCCATGTACCACGACCAGGCGCTGATCCCGCTCAAGACGCTGGCCTTCGACCGCGGCGTCAACGTCACCCTCGGCCTGCCGTTCGTGCGCACCTCGCCCGATCACGGCACCGCCTGCGCGCTCGCCGGCACCGGCCGCGCGCGGCCGGACAGCTTCATCGCGGCGCTGCAGCTGGCCGCCGAGCTGGCGCAGCGGCGCATGGGGCAAGGCGTCGGTCCGCGCATGGGCCCGCATGTGGACCAGGGCGCGGGCCAGCCTCAGCCGGCGCAGCGATGAGCCACGAGCCCGCCGGCACGGCTCCGGACGGGCTGCCCCCGCTCGGCAGCGTGGTGCGCAGCCTGGGTCTCTCCGCGCGCAAGAGCCTGGGACAGCACTTCATCCTCGACCTCAATCTCACCCGCCGCATCGCCCGCGCGGCCGGGCCGCTCGACGGCAGAACGGTGGTCGAGATCGGGCCCGGCCCCGGCGGCCTGACGCGCGCCCTGCTCCTGGAAGGCGCCGGGCGCGTGATCGCCGTGGAGCGGGACGAGCGCTGCCGGCCGGCCCTGGACGCTATCGCGGCGCGTCATCCCGGCCGCCTCGAGGTGCATTTCGCCGACGCCCTGGGCGTCGACTGGCCCACCCTCATCGGCCGCGGCGCCGGCAAGGCGGTGATCGCCGCCAACCTGCCCTACAACGTGGCGACGCTGCTCCTTGCGGGGTGGCTGGAGACCGAACC
>DATBKR010000499.1:0-2095 GCA_036555805.1 Hyphomicrobiaceae bacterium
GATCCAAGAGCAAGTTGCCAGGTGCATGGGTCCCGGCCGATTCCCGCTTGCTCGCTTCGCTCGCAAGCGGCGCCGGGATGACGAAATGGGACGGCGCGCCATTCGCCGCCACCTGCTCGTGCAGCACGTCGACCGTTCCGAACGTATCAACCGGAAAGCGCGCTGGAACTTTTTCCACTCGATATGGATCAGCCATCTTCAGGCGGTTGACCCCGCATTAAGGCTGCCGGCAGACGGAGGGGACAGTCGGCGTGCGCCTCTATCCCCGGGGGCGCGAAGCTGCCTGATATAATAGGCGCATCGTCTGCTGCGACGGGACGTGGATGGCGCCATCCGACAGCCCACGTGCAGACGATCCGGCGCCTGGAAGGAGAGCGAGATGGCTCAAGATCCAGGAGGTCCGCTCGTCGGTCCCTGGCGGGGTGCCAGCAATGGCGCTCGAGCCGGGGCCTCAAGCCGCCCATCGCGTTGCCGAAGGGGACCGCCCCCGGGAAGCAAGCGGGGCCGAGCCGCAGCGGGACGCAAATCGCCGGTGCGCAGGGTGCCGAAAGGCAGCCCGTTGGGGCGGACAACCGCCCCGTTTATTTGGTTGCGGAGTAGGCACCCGCGCCCCCGTCGCACCCTCGCCGGCCCTGTCGGCGGGGCTCTCGGTGCCGGTTGTTGCGGATGCTGGTGAAAGAACAGCCTGCGAAAGAGAGAGCTGCTATGACCCGCTCTCGTCCGCTCGCCGCAATAGTGGCGCCGTGCCCGTCGCGTCGCACATCGAGCTGCGATTCACATCAAATGGAAAGCGCTAATGGGGCCGAGATCGGGCGCACCCGATCAATTCCCGAACAGCAGCTCGAACAGGGTCTTGGGGCGCTTCTTGGCCGAGTCCCAGGTGCTGCCCCAGGGCGACCAGCCGTCCTTTTCGGAGGCCACGCGCTTGGGCGGCGGGGCGGCCTCCTTGGGCTTCTCCGCCCGCAGCGACAGCTCCTCGCTGGTGCCGTCGGCGGCGGCCACCACCAGCTTGCCGGCGTCCCAGGTGAGCTGAGCGAGCCTGGCGCCGCGGCGCTGCGTCTCCACGGCCACCACTGCATTCGACTGCAGGTCCAGGATCGCCACCTGCTCCACCTCCTCGGGCCCGCGCGGCCCCTCCAGCACCCCGGCGTGGAAGCGCAGCACGCCGATGCCGGCGAACGGCGCCGTCTTCACCTCCCACTCCAGGATGCGCGGCCGGCCTGTGCCGAGCATCTCGATATCCACCTTGAGACGGGGGTATTGGTCGTTGGTGGCGACATACTGCGGCCAGTGCGCGAACACCCGCCAGCGGTCGAGCCCGGCGTCCGCCACCTCTTCCTCTTCGGCCAGCGGCGCCGCGCCGAGGCGCTGCAGGGCGGTGCGGGCGTCCTTCAGGCGCGGATCGAGCGTCAGCGCCTTGGTGATGTCGGCCACCGCCAGCGCCGACTGCCCGCTCGCCTCCTCGGTCTCGCCGCGAGCCCAGTAGGCCTCCGCGCTGTTGGCGTCGAGCTTCAGGGCGCGCTCGACGTCCTTCAGCGCCAGCTCGGGCTGCTGCTGGCGGTAGGCCCACGCCCGGTAGGCGAACGCCTTGGGCGAGCGCGGCTCCAACTCGATCGCGCGCCCGAGGTCGTTGAGCGCGTCCTCGTAGGCCTGCGCCTTGGCGTAGGCGAGCCCGCGTGCCGCAAAGGCGCGCGCGCTGCGCGGATTGAGATCGACGGCCGTGCTGAAGTCCTTGACCGCGGAGGCCGCATTGCTGGCGGCCAGGTAGGCGCTGCCGCGCAGGATGTAGAGCTCGGCATTGCGCGCCTCGAAGGCGATGGCGCGGCTGAAGTCCTCGATCGCCTCCTCGTAGCGCTCCATCATCATCTTGGCCTCGGCGCGCGCCCGGTAGGCGGCGCCGAAGCGCGCATCGAAGCCGACCGCGCGCGTAAAGTCCTGGATCGCCGTGGCAGGGCGGTGCGCGGCCAGATGCGCCCGGCCCCGTCCCGTGAACGCCGCCGGGTTCATCGTCGGCACCAGGGCGATGGCCTTGTTGTAGTCGGCGATGGCGAGGTTCACCTCTCCCAGCTTGAGCTGGGCGCCGCCGCGGTTCGAG
>DATBKR010000500.1:0-6242 GCA_036555805.1 Hyphomicrobiaceae bacterium
ATCGTCCAGTACGCGTCGATGACCTGTCCCATCTGCCGCCGGTTCCTGGCCGAAACGTTGCCCGCGCTCAAGCGCGAATACATCGACACCGGCAAGGTGCGCTTCATCCTGCGCGCCGAGTTCCCGATCGGCAAGCAGTCCGGGCTGGCCACAGTCGCGCTCAGATGTGCGCCGCCCGAGAAGTACTTCGTGCTCTATGAGAAGTTGATGCAACAACAAGCCTCCTGGGTGAGTCAGGAGGTGCGGCCCGACCCCATCTTCCAGGTGGCGGCGCAGGTGGGGATGACGCGGGCGCAATTTGACAGCTGCCGCGAGAATCGCGGCATGATCGCCGCAATCAACGGGATCAAGGAGCGCGGGCGCACGCTGGGCGTCATCGGGACACCGAATTTCTTCGTGAACGGCAAGCTGATGAAGGGATTCCTCAGCATTGCCGACATCCGCGCGATGGTGGACCCGGTGCTGACCGGGAAAGTGGCCGCGACCGGCGTCGTTCCGGCGTCCCGTTGAGCCGCACTGGCGCTTGCCTTGCGCGTGCGGTCAGTCCCCGCGTGAAAGCCCTGAGCCAAGGACCGGGCGTCCCATGCACATCAACCGGCTGCGTCTTGTCGGCTTCAAATCGTTCGTTGAGCCCACCGAACTGCTGATCGAGAAGGGTCTGACCGGCGTGGTGGGCCCCAACGGCTGCGGCAAGTCCAACCTGCTCGAGGCGCTGCGCTGGGTGATGGGCGAGACCTCGCACTCCAGCATGCGCGCCGCGGCCATGGACGACGTGATCTTCTCAGGGAGTGCCGCGCGCCCCGCCCGCAACACGGCCGAGGTGACGATCTTCCTCGACAACTCCCACCGCAAGGCGCCGGCCGAGTTCAACGGCGATGACACACTGGACGTGACGCGCCGCATCGAGCGCGAGGCGGGCTCGGCCTACCGCATCAACGGCAAGGAGGTGCGCGCACGAGACGTGCGCATCCTGTTCGAGGACGCGGCGACGGGCGCGCGCTCGCCCGCACTCGTGCGTCAAGGCCAGATCGGCGAGATCGTCAATGCCAAGCCCGATAAGCGCCGGCGCATCCTGGAGGACGCGGCGGGCATCGCCGGGCTGCACAGCCGGCGGCACGAGGCCGAGCTGCGCCTCAGGGCAGCGGAGGCCAACCTGGCGCGCCTCAACGACGTGCTGGGGCAGCTCGATTCCCAGATCGAGAGCCTGAAGCGCCAGGCGCGCCAGGCCCGGCGCTACAAGGAGCTGTCCGGCGACATCCGCAAGCTCGACGCGGTCGTGTTGTATTTGCGCTGGATGGAGGCGCAGGGCCAGGTGGACGCCGACGAAGCCGGGCTGGCCGCCGCCCTGGAGAAGCTCGGGCGGGCCACCCAGGCCGAGGCCAGGGCCGTGACGGCGGAGACCGAGGCCGCCGCCAGGATCCAGCCGCTGCGCGAGCAGGAGGCGGCCAAGGGCGCCGTGCTGCACCGCTTCAAGGTGGAGCGCGACAACCTGGAGCGCGAAGCCCAGCGCACCGCCGAGCGCCTGCGCGAGCTGGAAGGCCGCGTGGCGCAGCTGGCGCGCGACAAGGCGCGCGAGGAGTCGCTGATCGCCGAGGCCAGGGAGACGCTGGCGCGATTGGAGGCCGAGACCGTCTCGCTGGAGTCCACGGCCAAGCTCGCGGCCGAGTTCGAGCAGAAGGCGCTTGTCGCCTACGACGAGTCCGAGGCCGCGCTGGGGGGCGCGGAGGCGCACCTGAGCGAGATGACGCACGCCGTGGCGCAGGCGCGGGCGCGGCGCCAGAGCCTGGAGGGGCAGCTGCGCGAGCGCCAGGAACGTGCGGCCAAGCTGGAACGCCAGCTGGTCGCCCTGGAGCAGCAGACGCGCGAGATCGTGGGCCGGGCGCCCGATGCCTCCAAGCTCAAGGCGGCCACCGAGGTCGGGCAGAAGCTGATGGCCGACATCGCCGCCATAGAGGCCAGGACCATCGCTGCCGAGGAGGCGGTGCAGGCCGCCGCCGCGGACGCCAAGGCGTCGAGCGATGCGGCGGCGCTGGCCACGCTGGCGGCAGGGCAGATCAGGACCGAGATGGAGACGCTGGCCAAGCTCCTGAAGCCGGCCGACGAGAGCGGCGTCCCGCCCGTGCTCGACCAGGTGAAGGTGGCCTCCGGCTTCGAGCTGGCGCTGGCGGCGGCACTGGGCGACGACCTCGACGCGCCGGTGGCCGACGAGGCACCCGCCCGCTGGACCATGGTCCCCGGCGGCGCGACGGACTACGCCCTGCCGAAGGGCGTCGAGCCGCTGGCCGCGCACGTGGTCGGCCCGCCGGAGCTGGGGCGCCGCCTCAAGCAGATCGGGGTCGTGGCGGGGCCCGACGGGCCGCGCCTGCAGAAGCTGCTCCGGCCGGGACAGCGGCTGGTATCGGTGGACGGCGACCTGTGGCGCTGGGACGGCTTCGTCGCCTCGGCGCAAGGCGCCATCGCGGCGGCCAGCCGCCTGCGCGAGCGCGGCCGGCTGGGACTCCTGATCGAGCAGGAGCAGGCGCAGCGGCAGGCGGCGGAAGCCGCGCGCGCCGAAGCGGAGGGCGCGACGGACACGCACCGCAAGGCCCAGGCCGAGGAGCGCCAGCTGCGCCAGGCCTGGCGCGACTGCCAGAGCCGGCTGGCCGCGACGCGCGAGGCGCTGACCGCGATGGAGCGGCAGGCGCGCGAGACCGAGGCCAAGCTCGCCGGCGTTGCCGACGCCAAGGAACGCACCCAGGAGGCGCTGGTCGAGGCGCATGAGCAGGTCGCCGAAACCGAGGCCGCCGTGCGCGAGCTGGGCGACGCCGCGCCCCTGGAGGCAAAGCTGGAGGCCGCGCAGGAGCAGGCCAGCGAGCTGCGCGCGCGCCTGTCGGAGGCCAAGACCGAACTGATCACGCTGGAGCGCGAGCACCGCGCCCGCTCGGAGCGGCTCAAGGCCATCGGCGCCGAGAGCGAGCGCTGCAGGCAGCGCTCGGCCGGCGCCCGCCAGCAGATTGTCACGCTGGAGCAGCGGGCAGCCGAGGCCGAGGCCGAAATCGAGCGGCTGGCCGGGCTGCCGGCCATGGTCGAGCAGCAGCGCCAGAAACTGCTGGCCGGGCTGGCCAAGGCCGAGGCCGACCGCCAGGCGGCGGCGGATGCCCAGGCCGCCGCCGGGGCCGCCCACCGCGGGGCGGCGCAGGCCCTGCGCCAGGCGCAGGCCGCGGTGGCCGACGAACGCGAGGCGCGGGCGCGCACCGAGGCGCGGCTCGAGGGCGCGCGCGCGCGGCGCAGCGAGGAGGCGCGACGCATCCGCGAGTCCCTGGGCTGCGCGCCGGAGGAGTGCCTGGGACTGGCGCAGCTGCCGCCGGATGCGCCGCTGCCGGCGCTCGCCGATGCCGACCGCGAGCTGGGCAGGCTGAAGGCCGACCGCGAGCGCCTGGGCGGCGTCAACCTGCAGGCCGACGAGGACTTGGCGCGCATCACCGGCGAGCACGAGGGCATGTTCAAGGACAAGGCCGACGTGGAGGCGGCCATCGCCAAGCTGCGCGCGGCCATCGCCGAGATCAACAAGGAGGGCGAGAGCCGGCTGCAGGGAGCCTTCGACGCAGTGGACGCTCACTTCCGCAGCCTGTTCACCACCCTGTTCGGCGGAGGCGAGGCCAAACTGGAGATGACCGAGGCGGAGGACCCGCTGGAGGTCGGCCTGGAGATCATCGCCAAGCCGCCCGGCAAGAAGCCGACCACGCTGTCGCTGCTGTCGGGCGGCGAGCAGTCGCTGACCGCCATGGCGCTGATCTTCGCGGTGTTCCTCACCAACCCGTCGCCCATCTGCGTGCTGGACGAGGTGGACGCGCCGCTCGACGACGCCAACGTAGACCGGTTCTGCACGCTCCTGGAGAAGATGGCCGCCGATACCGACACGCGCTTCCTGGTCATCACCCACCACCCCATGACCATGTCGCGCATGAGCCGCCTGTTCGGCGTCACCATGGCCGAGAAGGGCGTGAGCCAGCTCGTCTCGGTGGACCTGGAGACCGCGCAGAAGTTCACCGAGGCGGCTTGAGTCCCCTCTCCCCGCGCTGATGGAGCGCGCGGCGAGGTCGGCATTGCGCGGGGAGAGGGGGCCCATCATGGACATCCTGTTCGACCTGGACGGCACGCTGGTCGATCCGAAGCCGGGGCTGATCGCTTCCGTCCAGTACGCGCTCGATAGGCTCGGCCACCCCGTTCCGCCAGCGGAGGAACTGCAGTGGCTGATCGGGCCGCCGTTCCGCGTCTCGTTTCCGAAGCTCTTGGGCTCTGCCGACCGCGTCGAGGAGGCGATCGCTCACTACCGCGAGCGCTACTTCGACGGCGCCATGCACGATGCGATCGTCTACGACGGCGTGGCCGACGCGTTGGCCGCCCTGCGGGCAGCCGGCCACCGGCTGATGGTCGCCACCTCGAAGCCGCACTACTACGCGCGGCCGATCGTTGCGCACTTCGGGCTGAACCCGCATTTCCATGCGGTCCACGGCCCCGAGCTCGACGGCACCAACGACCACAAGGCCGACCTGATCGCGCACATCATCCGCCACGAGGGGGTCGATCCGGACACCGCGCTGATGATCGGCGACCGGGAATTCGACGTGACGGCCGCGGCCCGCAACGGCATCCGCACGGTCGGCGTAACATGGGGCTACGGCAGCGCCGAGGAGCTCGCGGGCGCCGCCGCGCTTTGTGATTCGCCGCGGGAGCTGGGGGGAGTTATCTTACGGCTGCAGCGACCACAGAGACACCCATAGGGCCAGGAGCTGGTCCGTTTCCCTCACGCGCCGATTGATACTGAGCCAGCTTCAAACCCCACCAGCTTACGATGGCGAGAGAGTATCCGCTGGAGAGCCTTGGGGCGTGATGTACTAGGTGCGACAGGTCCCATAAAGCGGTCAGCGATGAGAACGGCCGCCTCCTTAGTGACCCTCTTGTCGTCACTGAGCTCTCTGTAGAGGTCCATAAACGACTCGTCGTCGCCTAGCGCCCCTTGAAGGCGCTTCAGATAGCCGTCGATGAGCACCTGATCCACGGGCGCAGCTCCTTTTCTTGTCCTTCTTTTGGACGCAGACGCCACTTGCCCACTTACCAACTCGCCAGCGGCACGTCTCCTAGGCGGCGAAGCATGTGAACCAACTCAGCAAGGTCGGAGGCAACATCCTTTTTTACTAGGGGAACAAGAAACCGCTGAAGGCGGACGAGTGCATTCGCCACTTCCTGTGTAGTGGCCTGTGTCGCACTTGATGAACCATTCGGGCGATGCACCACCGACTTCGCGAGTTGCGCAACCTTCATTTGAGGATACCTTGCAAGCAGCGCAGCAAGTTCCTGCACGCCGGCGCTAGCACCACGCGCACCCAATTCACTCAGTGTAATCGAGAGCGTCGAGAGCGTCGATGAGAACTCAGCGGCCTTCATAGATGCATCCTCTGGATGACCTCATCCGCAAGGCGATCGAAAACATCCCGCACGCGCCGCCCCTCGTCGTTACTGCCAAGCGTAGCATACGCAATGCCATTGCCAGCGCTTCGTCCAAGGGCGGCCAGCTTAGGAACTGCCAACTCATATGGGAACTCGAAAGGCCTGCCAGAAGCCTCGACCGCGTATAGTTTGCCTGCAGAGTCCTTCAAGCTCTTCCGCAAGGCGTCACCTGCCTTGTCCGGGTTCCTCTTCCATGTTGCTGGTTCCGCTTCTGTCGCAAGCCAGCCTTCTGTCCGTACCCCGCTTATCGCTAGGCTCGCACGCGATTCCTCGCCCGGCCTCGGTTGCCATCGGTTGTCGGTGCCGGCGAACATCATCGATGGCAAGAACCTTGAAAGTCGAGGTCAATGACCAGTACTGGCTTCGGCTTGAGGGCGGCGAATCTGGCAGCGAGATTGCACGTCGTTGTCGTCTTCCCGACACCCCCCTTCTCGTTGGCGCACATGATTACAGGAGTGGAGCCAACCGCGCCGGCCATGCGGAGGTCATAGGCGCGGGGAGGCTTCCGCGGGATCGCAAGCCAAGGCCCCCGCCCATCCAATGCGACCGAGTCCCGGGCGCGCCTCAGCCGACCTGCAGCGGTCCAGACGGTAGCGAAGGGCAAGACGATGCCTTTAGGACAGCCCGAACAATAGCTGAATCGCGCTCCGTGGGCGTGCGTCGGTGTGACTCAGGCTGGCGGGATTCCGGTCGAGCGCGAACAGACGTAAGTCGATCACATGATCGACGAGGACGCAATTCACTATCGCTGG
>DATBKR010000501.1:0-5138 GCA_036555805.1 Hyphomicrobiaceae bacterium
GTCGGCATTGCTCCAGTGGAACTGCTGGTTCGTGCGCTGCAGAAGCCCCTGGGCGCCGAGCCGCGTCCACTCGCCCTCGGTCAGGAAGGTGACGTGCACCCCCGAGAGGCCACCGCGCTCGGCGATGTCGATGGCCGCCGCTGCGAGGGCGGCCTCATACTGCGCCCTGGCAGGTCCGGGACGAACCAGCAGCCGCGGCCCCGGCACGGGCGTGAAGGGCACCGCGATCTGCATCTTGGGGTAGTAGCGCCCTCCCGCCTGCATGTAGGCGTCGGCCCAGCCGTAGTCGAAGACGTACTCGCCCTGGCTGTGCGATTTGAGATAGCACGGTGCGCAGCCGAGCACGGTGCCGCTCTCGTCGCGCAGCACGAGATGGCGCGGCGTCCAACCGGTGCGGCCCCCGACCGTGCCCGCCTCCTCCAGCGCCTTGAGGAAGCCGTGCGCCACGAACGGGTTGAAGGTGGCCGGGTCGGGATTGGCGCATGCATCCCAGGCCGCGGCCGGCACCTCGGCAACGCGCGCGACCGCTTCGACCCTGGCGCGCACCGTGCCGACTGTTCGATCACCGCTCAAGACGCTCGCACCCCGCGACTGCCTGCGCTCGGGCCCAGAGGACCACAACGCCCGCACCGCAGCAACGGCTTACGCAAAAAAGCAGGCCGGACGCAAATGCAGGCCGGACGCAAACGGCGGGCCGATGTCAGGCCTCGTAACCCTCGAAGATGGGCGCGTCGGCCCAGCGGGCGGCGCGCACGCGCTGCCGGGGCGTGCGGACCGTCCAGGTGAACAACGGCAGTTCCTGGGCTCGCCGCGACATCCAGGTGCGCGCCACCGCCACCAGTGTGATCTGCACGGCGTAGAACGCGATGCCCTCCGGCGCCGACGCGAACAGGCGCGATGCCGCCGGGCTCTCGCGCCGCCGGCTGCGCGCCGCCCACAGGCCCGAGATCAGCTGCCGGCCGCCGATCACCGACCCTCGGGGCACCGCGGGCGCCAGTTCGCCGAGCGCCGTGACGGTGTCACGGTCGAACGACATGACTGCGACGGGTCCCCGGTAGCCGGCGGCGTGCCGGGCGACGCCCTCCAGGAATTCGGGGCGCAGCACGCCGTTGCGCTTGACCTCCACCAGCAGCGGCACGCGCCCTGCGACCAGGTCCAGCAGCTGGGCAAAGCTCAGGATCTTCTCGTCCAGCCCCTTGTAGCGCAGGCGGGCGAGGGTGCGCGGGGAGTAGGCCGAGACGGGCCCCGATGCGTCCACCAGGCGGTCGAGCGTCGGGTCGTGGAACACCATGGGCGTGCCGTCGTCGGCGCCCTGCAGGTCGCACTCGATGCCGTAGCCCTTGTCGATGGCGGCGCGGAAGGCCGGGGCGGTGTTCTCCACCCGCGCTTCCGCCCTGTCGTGCCAGCCGCGGTGTGCGATCGGCCGAACGAAGACGGCCCGGTCGAGCGGCGGATGGGGAGGCTTCAGCCGAGTACCGGTCAGGTGCCGCCTGGCTGCGCGCATCGCGACTCGCATCCGCCCCTGCCCGATCCCCACGCGCGCAGTCTTGTCAGTGCAATGCGACCATTGCAAGTCAGCTGGTGCCAGGCCGGGAGGGCCTGATGAGGGCTTGAGAGGCTGCCGCCTAGCGGCGGCACCAGGCGCGGCGGAGCCTGCCGGACTCGGTGCGCACCCAGCAGCGGCGCGGCTCGGTGACGGCGGCGCCGATCAGCGCGCCGGCGGCGGCACCGATGACGCCGCCGGCGACGGCCCCCCCCACCGTGCCGCGCGTCAGGCCGCCGATGGCCGCGCCGGTGCCGGCCCCAAAGAGGGCGCCGGTCGACATGTTGCGTTCCAGGCGGGAGGAGTAGGCGCAGCCGGAGGCCAGCAGCGCTGCGAGCACAACCGTCGCCAGCTTTGCCATTCGTGCTCCGAGCATGGACAGACGATCCTGCTGCCGCAACGGCTTGCGCGATTTCCCTCTGAGGTTGTTGATATCATGATTCGCGACCCGAAAAGGGACGGCAGAGGTGCGGGCGTTCCCCTGCCGTCCCGACGGGAGCGCCCATGTTCACGCGCTCCCGGAATGCTCGCCGCGCCGGCTTCTTCGGTGGGGAGGACACCGCAACCAATGCGGCGCGGGCCGACGCTCAAGCACGCTCAGATTGCGCCCGGCAATTTCGGCCTCACCATGTCTCGCAGGGCGCCGGATGCGGCAAGCCGGTGGCACGGCTGGGGTGGTTGGATGGCGGAGGCCGAGATTTGATCGCCTGCAATGTTGCGCAACGGAGTTGAGGGGAGGTGTCAGATCCTGCGCTGATACCGTTGGACATACCGGCAACGTGATCTGGCAGCGCGATTGCGGCCAACGATTCCCACTGATCGACGACCGAGGATAATTGCCAAACAGGAAGGGCAGTGCCACGGTGTTCGGACCCAGAGGGTCTGACACCGACCGACCGGCGCGGCCATGCAGCTCCCCTATCACGTGCTCGACGTCTTCACCGAGGAGCGCTTCGGAGGCAATCCGCTGGCGGTGGTGCTCCACACCGACGGTCTCGACGGGGCGCGCATGCAAAGAATCGCGCGCGAGTTCAACCTGTCCGAGACGGTATTCGTGCTGAAGCCGGAGAATGCCGCGCACACCGCGCGCGTGCGCATCTTCACCCCGGCAAGCGAAGTCCCCTTCGCGGGCCACCCCACGGTGGGCACCGGCGTGCTGCTGGCGGGCCTCAAGGCGCCGGAGCCCGCCGGCGGCAGCGATGCGCTGATCGTCCTTGAGGAGGGCGTAGGCATCGTGCGCGTGGGTGTGCGCCTGCGGCCGGGGTCGGCCCCCTACGCCGAGTTCGACGCGCCGAAGCTGCCCGCCGACGCCGGCACGCTGGCGCCGGCCGACCGGCTGGCCGCCGCACTCGGCCTGATCCCGGCCGAGATCGGCTTCGAGAACCACAGGCCGACGAAATACACCGCCGGCAACGCCTTCGCGTTCGTGCCGGTCGCGTCGCTCGACGCCATCGCCAAAGCCCACGTCGCCCAGCCGCACTGGGAACTGGCGCTCAAGGGCCAGGGGTTGACGGGGGTGTTCCTCTACTGCCGCCAGACCCTGCACACCGCGTCGAGCTTCCACGCCCGCATGTTCGCGCCTGACCTCGGCGTTCCCGAGGACCCGGCCACCGGCTCGGCCGCTGCCGCCTTCGCCGGCGTGGTGCACCGCTTCGACGCGCTGCCCGACGGGACGCACAAGCGCGTCATCGAGCAGGGCTACGAGATGGGCCGTGCCAGCACCATCGCGCTCACCATGGAGGTGGAGCGCGGCAAGCTCGCCGTCGTGCGCATCGGCGGCCATGCCGTGCGCGTGGCCGAGGGGCGGATCGAGGTCTGAGCGCGGCCGCGCGGGGTCGCGCCGTCGCAACGCGAGCCACTGCGAGCCCATGCGCCTGATCGTTGCCGCCGTCGGCCGTCTCAAGGAGGGGCCCGAGCGCGCGCTGCTGGAGCGCTACCGGGAGCGCGTGACGCCGCTCGCCAAGCGGCTGGGGCTCGGCCCGGTTGCGTGGCACGAAACCGGCGAGAGCCGCGCCGCCAACCCCGCGCGGCGCCGCGAGGATGAGGGCGCGACCCTGCTGCGGCTGGCGCGCGAGGCGGATTTCATGATCGCGCTCGACGAGCGCGGCAAGGCGCTCGGCAGCGCCGCCTTTGCCAAGCTGCTGGCCGAGAAGCGCGACGGCGGGGCCAAGACGGCGGCGCTCCTCATCGGCGGTCCGGACGGGTTGGCCGAAGCCGTGCGCGCCGCGGCCCATCTCCAGCTCTCGCTCGGCCCCATGACGCTGCCGCACGGGCTTGCGCGCATCGTCCTCGCCGAGCAGCTTTACCGAGCCGTCACCATCCTCAGCGGCCACCCCTATCACCGCGCGTGAGGGATGATCCCACCCGTCACCCCGGAAGCCGAGGGCCGCAGGCTCCGAGGCTATCCGGGACCTCATGAAGGTTCCGACTCGCTTCACGAGATCCCGGCTGGGAGCGCTGCGCGCCTTCGGCTCGCATCGCTCCCTCCGGGATGACGGGTGGAGAAGATCTGAGACCCTGCAGAAAGGGCGGCGCCGGGTGGCGCCGCGCCTTTGGCAGTCGCGAGGAAAGACCGCGCTAGTTAGACCTCCTGCTCGTCGGCGGGCGTGGTGGGCTATCGCCCCGGCGCAGACGCGAGGGCCTTGCGCACCGCCTCGGGATCACGCGCAATGACCTTGAGGTAGGAACGGACCGCTTGATCCGGCACCGCAGCGCCTTGCTCCCAATCCCTGAGCGTACCCAGCGGTATCTGAAAGCGCGCTGCGAACTCCTCCTGGGTGAGGCCGAGGGCGCGCCGGATGATCTTGGCGCGCGGCGTACGCTTCATGCGCTTGAAGTCGGCGGGAGTGAGGGGCTGCGCGTCGGGGTCGGACAGCGCCGCGGCCAACACCTCCTCGTCGCTCATGGGGCGCATGGGTTTAGCTGTTTTGCTGGTAGTAGTCGTCTTGCTCATGCTTCGTTGCTCGTCTTGCCGAAATTATCCGGATGCGAACCCCACGCGGGGTGAAGGCCACGAATAGCAGCGTATGTCCTGACATGCCCACTATCGTGAACCGCTCCTCGGCGTAGTCCTCTCGATCATCCAGCTCTTCGACAGCAAAGGCCTCTTTGAATACGGCGCGTGCCGCTTCGAAGCTGACGCCGTGCTTGGCGTAGTTCTCGGAGGCCTTGGATTCGTCCCACTCGAATTCGTCAGCCTGCATGAATCTACTGTCTAACTGTAGATCCTGAGAACGTCGGGTCGCTTACCCCTCCTGCGCCAGCGGCCGGGCCACCGATTCCAGCGGCTTGCGCTCGGCGGCGACGCTCCACAGGGCGGCAACCACCGCGGCGGCGAGCATGAGCGCGGCGCCGAACAGGTAGCCGCCGAATACGCTGGTGCGTGAGCCGGTCTCGATCAGGGCCCCGAACAGCAGCGGGCCGGCGATGCCGCCGAGGCCCGTCCCGACCGCATAGAATAGGGCGATGGCGAGCGCACGGATCTCCAGCGGGAAGGTCTCGCTCACCGTCAGGTAGGCCGAGCTGGCCGCAGCCGAGGCGAAGAAGAAGATGACCATCCAGCACACCGTGAGCGACGAGGCCGACACCAGGTTGC
>DATBKR010000502.1:0-3542 GCA_036555805.1 Hyphomicrobiaceae bacterium
GGCCGTGAAGCCCAGCACGACGGCCAGCGAGACGGGCTCGACCTGGGCGTAGAGCGCAAAGCGGATCAGCTCCACGGCGTAGGTGAAGGGGTTGGCGCGGCAGATCTCGTAGAGCAGCGGGCTC
The DNA here is from genome assembly GCA_036555805.1 of Hyphomicrobiaceae bacterium. Classification (GTDB taxonomy): domain Bacteria; phylum Pseudomonadota; class Alphaproteobacteria; order Rhizobiales; family Hyphomicrobiaceae; genus AWTP1-13. The sequence goes on from DATBKR010000502.1 coordinate 125, forward strand.
GACTCCTTGATGCGCCACAGCGGGTAGAGCGCCGAGGAGGCGAAGAACATCGGGAAGATCACGAAGTTCATGACGCCGGCGAAGTTTTCCAGCTGTCGGATGACCGACGACATGAACAGCGCCAGCGCCCCCAGCATCAGTCCGGAGAGCACGAGCGCCGGCAGCACGGTGAGGTAGCCGATGGGCGGCGGCTCGATCTCCCAGAAGTAGGCGACGGCCAGGAATGCGTAGGCCTGAAGCAGGGCCACCGCGACGCCGCCCATGAGCTTGGAGAGGAGCAGGAACGAGCGCGGAAACGGGCTCACCAGCAGCGTGCGCATGGTGCCGGTCTCGCGGTCGTACACCATCGAGAGCGAGGTCTGCATGGCGTTGAACAGCAGCACCATGGCCACGAGCCCAGGCGTCACGAACACCTCGTAGAGCACGTAGGTCTCGTAGGGCGGGATGATGGACACGCCCAGCACCTGGCGGAAGCCCGCGGCGAAGATGAAGAGCCACACCAGCGGCCGCACCAGCGCGGCGAGGAAGCGCTCGCGCTGGTGCAGGAAGCGCAAGACCTCGCGCCACACGATGCCGCTGAAGCAGGCGAGATAGCCCGCCGCGCCAAGGCGCTGCGGCGCTGCCCCCGTGACCGCGGTGGCTGTGTGCGCGGCGGTCATGCGGCCTCCGCGCGCGCGCCCGCGGTGACGCGCATGTAGGCGTCGCGCAGAGTGTGCGCGTGTGCCAGGTCCAGCAGGTCCCGCACCGGTCCCGAGAAGCGCACGCGGCCCTCGTGCAGCAGCACGACGTGGTCGCCCTCCGCCACCTCGTCGACGAGGTGCGTGGCCCACAGCACGCCCACGCCCCGGTCGTTGACCAGCCCGCGCACAATGGCGAGCGCGCTTTCGCGCGAGGCCACGTCGAGGCCCACGGTCGCCTCGTCGAGGAGCAGGCAGGCCGGATCGTGCAGCAGCGCGCGGGCGACCTCCACCCGCCGCGTCTGGCCGCCCGACAGCGTGCGCACCTTCGCAGTCGCGCGTTCGGCCATGCCCACCTTGGCCAGCGCGTCGAGCGCCCTGCGCCGCGCCGGGCCGCGGCCGATGCCGTGCAGCGCGGCGTGATAGGCGAGGTTCTGCAGCACGGTGAGGTCGGCGTCGAGGCTGCGGCTCTGGAACACCACGCCCAGCTGCTGCAGCGCCGCCGCCGGCTGCCGGCGCACGTCGTGGCCGAGAATCCGGATCTCGCCCGTCACGTTGTCGTAGAGGCGCGTGATGAGCGCGAACAGGGTCGACTTGCCGGCACCGTTCGGCCCCAGCAGCACGACGAAGCCGCCACGCGGCACGGCCAGGGAGACATCGTCGAGCGCCAGCACCGGCCCGAAGCGGTGGCTGACGCCGCGCACCAGCAGCGCCTCTGCATGTTCCGTCGGCGGCTTCGGTACGGTCAGCATTGCTGCGCTACTTCACAAGGAACCTGGCCGCCATGAGGTTTCTCCGATGTGCCCGCCAAGTGCCGGCGCTCGCGACCCTCGCCGCTAGAAGGGGGCAACGACGACTCCCCACGGATAGCGCCCGACCTTGATCGAGCGCACGACGCGCAGTTTCCCCACGTCTATCGCGGACACGTCGTTCGAGGCGCCGTTGGTGGTGAACAGAAGGCGCTCGTCCGGCGTGAACGCGAGCTGCCACACGCGCTGGCCCACCAGCAGGTATTTCTCGACCTTGAGCGTCGCGGTATCGACCACGGCCACCCGGTTGGCGGGCCCCAGCGCCACGAACGCCCGCTTGCCGTCCCTGGTGATGCGCACGCCGACCGCCTGGATGGCGTCCTGGTCGACGCCCGGGATCTGAAATTCCACCTTGCCTACGACCTTGCGCGTCTTCGTATCGATGACGGTGACGGTGCCGCCGATCTCCGCGCTTACCCAGACCTGGCTGCCGTCGGCCTTGAACTCCGCCACCCGTGGCCGACTGTCCACCAGCACGTTGTCGACGGCGGTGTTGGTGGTGGTGTCGATGAAGTGCGCCATGTTGGTTGTTTCCGACGTGTTGACCAGCAGCTTGCCGTCCGGGCTGATCCCCATGCCTTCGGGCTCGACGCCGACCGGAATTTGCGCCACCACCTTGTCGGTGTTGATGTCGACGACCGTGACGAGATTGTCGTCCTCGTTGGCGATGTAGAGCGGGTTTCCGGAGGGATGCAGGATGAACAGCTCCGGGTCCGGTCCCGACGGCAGCGTCTTCACGTACTCCAGGCTCCGGGCGTCGTACACCTGCACGTTGTTGTCGTCGCTGGCGCAGATCAGGAGCCACTTGCCGTCCTTCGACATGGCCACTCCGCGCGGGCGCTGCCCCACCTTCACGGTTCTCACCGCCTCCAGCTTGTCGCTGTCGATGACGGTGACGGTGTTGTCCTTCTCGTTGGTGACGTACACGGTGTAGGCGCTGACCGGCACGCCGAGCATCAGCCAGGCCGCCAGCGCCGACACCATCGCCATGCCGCCCTTCCACTTGCCCACGCTCACCTCCGCCGGCATGCCGCCCGTTGCGCCATTGCCCTACTGCCTCGCAGCGTACGCCTTGCACGCACTTTCCGGCCTGTCGATCCCCAGCGTGTCGAGCTCGGAGAACTGGTGCAGGAACCCCGGCTGCGGCGACACCGTCACCGGCAGCTTCGGCGTGCCCACCAGGATCGGCTGGCGCAGCTGGCCGTTCCAGTCGCGATAGCTGAGCTTGCGCCCCTTGAACGCCGCGAGGTCGAAGGCGGGCGACTTCATGTACGCGATCAGCGCCTCCGGCGCGGTCGACCTGGCGCGCGTGGCCGCCTCGCCCACCGAGCGCACCGCCACCCACACGTCGTAGTCGAGCGGGCGCATGGGCCGGTTGGCGAGGCGGCGGAAGCGGTGCTGGAACTGGGTCGCGCCCCACTGCTCCATCGCCGGATGCCAGCTCATGGGTGCCAGCCCCTGCGTGCCCGCCACCGGGCGCGCCTCCCAGGTCCGGAACGGGAAATAATCGCCGAACTGGCCACCCTCGTCGGCCACCAGCAGCACGTCGTAAGGCGGCGCGCTCTGCGTAAAGCTCGGGATCTGCTGCTGGATCTGCTCGTAGCCCCCGTCGGAACGCCGGCCGCCGGTATCGACGTTGAACGTGCGCTCCTCCACGATCTTGCCGCCGAAGCGCTTGGCCGCCCGCCGCAGCGCCGCGGCAAACGCCTCGTCGCCCCGCCCCGTGCCCCGCACCAGGAACCAGCGGCGCCACTGCTTCCACACCAGGTACTGGGCGAGGCCGTCGGCCAGCATGCTGTACGAGGGCGCCGTGTGCACCAGGTTGGGGCGGCAGTCCGCCTCGCGCAGCCGGTCGTCGCCGGAGCCCGCATTCATGACCAGCGCCTCGCGCCCCTTCAGCGCATCGGCGAGCGCCAGCACCGTCTCCGCGCT
>DATBKR010000503.1:0-9198 GCA_036555805.1 Hyphomicrobiaceae bacterium
TGATGCCCTCGTGGCGGGCGTTGTCGGACATGCAGATGGTGTGCAGCTCGTTCTCGTAGCGCAGGCCCTGCTCCAGCGGCATCGACAGCGCCGCGCGGATGCCCGCCTTCACCGCCTGCGTCGCCACCGGGCTGAACGAGGCGATCTTGCGCGCCAGCGCCATCACCCGCGGCGCCACCTCGGCATCCTCGACCAGCTCCTCCACCAGACCGATGCGCAGCGCCGCCTCGGCATCGACCGGATCGCCCGTGAGCAGGAGCCGCATCGCCTGACCGACGCCGACGAGCCGCGGCAGCATCTGCGAGGCCCCGCCGCCGCCGATCCAGCCGCGCGTCACTTCCGGCCCGCCGATCCTCGCGCTGCGGCCGGCGACGCGAATGTCGGCGGCGATGGCGATCTCCATGCCGCCGCCGAGCACCCAGCCTTTGAGGCCCGCCACCACCGGCTTGCGCAGGTTGCGCACCAGCGCGGCGTATTCCACACGGTCGCGGAACGCGAGCACGTCGGTGAGGTCGGCGAGCGCGTTGAGGTCGCTGCCGGCAGAGAACGCACGCTCGCCCGCGCCCATGATGGTGGCGACGCGGATCGTCGCGTTGTCGTCGATCTCCTGGCAGATGCGCTGCAGCTCGGCAGTCATGGCCGGCGTGATGGCATTGTGCTTGTCCGGCCTGTCGAGGACGATCTGGCCGATGCCGTCCGCGACGGTGAGCGTGACGCGCGCCATTTACCGGGCCTTTGTCGCTGGTTTGTCGCCGGACGCGCGCTGCTCAACCTCCATCAGGATGCCGGACACGTCGTTGCCGGTGCCGAACCTGTCGACCATCGCGGCGAACATCCCGGCCACGCAGTCGAGCAGCGTGAAAGCGAGACCGGACCTGGCGGCCAGCGCCTGCGCAGTACGCAGGTCCTTGAGCGCGTATTCGGCCGGCCCGCCCGGCACGAAATCGCGCCCCACCATGCGCGCGCCGTGAATGTCGAGGATCCTGGAGTCGGCAAAGCCTCCCATCAGCGCCGCGCGTACCGCCGCCGCATCGGCGCCGCCGCGCGCCGCGAAGTGCAAGGCTTCCGCGACCGCGACCATGGTGCCGCCGACGATGATCTGGTTGGCGAGCTTGGCGAGCTGCCCGGTGCCGGCGGGCCCGATGTGGGTGACGCGGCCCATGGCGGCAAACACAGGGGCGAGCCGTTCCACCACGCTGCGTTCGCCGCCCGCCATGATGGCGAGCGTGCCGTCGCGCGCGCCCGGTTCGCCGCCGGACACCGGCGCATCGAGATAGTCGAGCGCGCGCTCGGCGCAGCGCCGCGCCTGCTCCTGGCAGGTCTCGACCGGGATCGAGCTCATGACGACGAGGGCCGCGCCCGCCTGCATCGCCTCGAACGGGCTGCGGCCGGTGGCGTCGGGCGAGAACATCACCTCCTCGACCACCGGGCCGTTGCTCAGCATGACGATGACGGCATCGACGCCCGCGCAGGCCGCCGACGGGCTGTCGGCGACCGCGACGCCGAACACCCCAAGCTTCTCGGCCTTGCTGCGATCGCGGTTCCACCCCGTCACGGCGAACCCGGCCTCGGTCAGCCGGCGCGCCATGTGGCCGCCCATGATGCCGGTGCCGATCAGCGCAATCTGGCGGGGAGGGGGAGCAGCGGTCATGATGGCCTCACGCCGATATCGCCTTTTTCACCGCGGCCAGCTCCTTGAACTCGGCCGACTTCTTGTAGTGCGCATCGAGCGGATAGCACCCCGAGACCAGACCGTTGCGCGGTGCCGTGGTGCAGTCGCTGAAGGTGCGGCAGTAGCGCTTCTTCTGCAGCGGCCGGCCCTGGAGGATGTCGATGAGCAGCTCCGGATAGGCCAGCACCAGGCGGCCGACGCCGACGATGTCCACCCAGCCCTGGCGAACCACCGCCTGGGCGACGTTGGGGAAGAACTCCTGCAGATAGGTATAGCCGCTGCCCATGAAGCACACGTCCGGGAACGCGGCCTTGAGGTCACGCACGATCGCGAGATGGCGCATGACGCCGACGAACGGGTCCTCCGGCGGGTGATAGCCGTCGGACGGCGGGTAGAGCGCCGGGCGGATGATGTGCGGGTTGTAGTAGGGGCTCGCCAGCGTGATGTTGACGAAGTGGATGCCGAGGTTGCGCAGCATTTCGATGAAGGCCTTCGGCTCGGCGAGATCGGGCTCCAGCGGGCTATGCGGGTTGGCGCCGAACGCGTAGCGGTAGGGTAGCGCCACCTCCTCCGGGACGCCGGGACCGAGGGCGCCCGGCGCCGAGCGCGCGGGGTCCGGCTTGAACGGCAGGGAGTCGACGGCGCTGAGGCGCACGCCCAGCTTGAGGCCCGGCGCTTCCGCGCGGATGCCTTCGGCCACCTCGCGCAGGAAGCGCGTGCGGTTGTCGAGGCTTCCGCCGTAGGGACCGGGGCGGTCGACCGCGCTCAGGAACTCGTGCGCGAGATAGCCGTGGCAATGCTTGATGTCGACGAACTGGAAGCCGCACTTCTGCGCGCGCCTGGCGGCGATCACGAAATCGTCCACCAGCCGCTTGATCTCGTCATCTGAGATGGGCTGGCGGTCGGCCGGCACGCCGAACTTGCGGTCGAGCAAGGGGTGGCGGTAGGCGATGATCGACTCGAACCTGGTGTTGTCGTTGGGCTTGCAGAAGCGGCCGGAATGGGTGAGCTGCAGGCCGACGACGACGTCGTCGCCGTCCTCGCCGGTCGCCTCCCTGTGCGCGACGACGACGCTCTCGCGCATGCGGGCGATGTCGCCCCGGCTCTCCGCGGTCATGACGAGCTGCTTCGGGTTGGCGCGCCCGTCAGGGCGCACCGCGCAGGCCTCGCCACCCCAGACCAGCTTGGCGCCGCTGAGCCCGAACCGGCGCCAGCGCCTGCGCGTGTTGTCGGAGGGGCGGCCGTCGCGCTCGCAATCCCAGCCTTCCATCGGCTGCACCGCGAGGCGGTGGCCGATCCTCATGCCGTCGACCTCGACCGGCTGGGCCAGCGGCGATTGCGGACCATGCGCGACGATGTCGTCGCAGGGCATGTCGAGCCCGAGCGAGCGCACGTAGCTGCGGAAGCCGGTGATGCCGTCGAGGGAGCCTGCCTTCGGATAGTCGCCAAACTTCATGCTTTCTCCCCCCTTCGTCCTCACCGGCGGCGCGCCGGGCGCATCTCACCGTGCGCGCACGTAGGCCAGGATCACATCGACGCAGTGCCGGCGCCGCAGCCGCTGTTCGGCCTCGCTCAACAGCGGACGGCCAAACGCCGCCGACAGCGTGGCCGCGTTGGAAAAGTAGAAATAGCTCTCCGCCGACATCGACAGGTAGAGGTGCAGGGGGTCGATGCCCGGCCGGATCGTGCCCTCGGCCTCGCCGGCCGCCAGCACCTTGCGGATGACTGCGACCAGCGACAGGTGCATGTCGCGCAGCTTGCGCGACCGCTTGAGGTATTTCGCGCCCAGCATGTTCTCGCCGCTCAAGAGCGGGATCAGCAGCGGGTGCGCCTGGCAGTAGTCGAACTTGAACTCGACCAGCCGTCTGATGGCGTCGAGCGGCTCCAGATCGGTGAGGTTCAGCTCGCGCTCGGCCTGGCGCATGGCGATGTACATGCGCTCCAGCACCGCGAGGTAGAGGCCCTCCTTGGAGCCGAAATAGTAGTAGAGCATGCGCTTGTTGGCGCCGGCCCGATCCGCGATCACATCCACCCGCGCGCCGGCAAGGCCTTTGCTCGCGAACTCCACCTCGGCCGCGCCGAGGATCGTCTGCTGCGTGCGCTCCGCGTCGCGCACCACTTCCAGCCGGGCCTTGGTTTTGGCCGGCCTGCCGCCCTTCTTCGATTTCGACGAGGCTGCGAGCCGCATCAGAAGGCTCCCACCGTCTGCAGGCGTTCCAGCCGCGCGGAGCGCGCCGGACGCCGGTTGCCCGCAATGATAGCAGATAGCCCCATAGGCTCGGGCCGGAAAATCCGCGCGTCCATGGTCTTGACGCCGACGGCGACATCCGGCCGGAACTCAATCTGCGCGAGGATATCGCGCTCGATATCGACGCCGGGCGCGACCTCGATCAGCTCCAGCCGCCCGGCCTCGTTGCGGCGAAACACGGCCCGCTCGGTGACGTAGAGCGCGCGCTGGCCGCTGCGGGCGGCGAGCGGGCCCGAATACGTCACCTGCTCCACTCTGCGGACGAATTTCTTCTCCTTGCCCTCGCGCGCGATCGCCGTGCGGCCGCCGGGCCAGGCAATGTCGAGGCCGCCGGCGGTGAAGGTGCCGGAAAAGATCATGGTCTTGGCGTTCTGGCTGATGTTGATGAAGCCGCCGGGCCCGATGATGCGTCCGCCGAAGCGGCTGACGTTGACGTTGCACAGCGCGTCGACCTCGGCGAACGAGAGAAACGCCAGATCGAGGCCGCCGCCGTCGTAGAAGTCGAACTGATAGGGCTGGTCGATCATCGCCATGTAGTTGCGGCCTGCGCCCGGCTCGCTGCCGGCCGCCGGCGCCCCGCCGATCAGGCCCTGCTCGTTGGTGAGCACCACGGCGTCGAGCACCGCCTCCTCGGCGGCGATCGAAGCGATGCCGGTGGAGACGCCGGAGCCCAGATTGCAGACCGCGCCGGGAAACAGCTCCAGCGCGGCGCGGCGCGCGATCACCTTGCGCGGCGAGAACGGCAGGGCGGCGATGTGCTGCAGCGGCACCTTCATCTCGCCGGCGTAGGCCGGGTCGTGCACGGTGAAGAAGGTCTGTGTCTGGTCGGGATCGACCGCGACCGCATCGACGAGCATGCCGGGAACCTTGACCTGCTTCGGCGGCAGTGTGCCGCGGATCGCCAGGCGCTTGACCTGGGCGATGACGAGGCCGCCGCAGCGGCGCGCGGCCTGCGCCATCGAGAGCATCTCGCCGAACACCGCCTCGTGCTCCATGGTGATATTGCCGTCCTCGTCCGCGGTGGTCCCGCGGATGAAGGCCACGTCCACGTGGAACGGCTTGAAGAACAGGTATTCACCGCCGCCGATCTCGATCAGCTCGACGAGGTCCTCCTTGGCGCGCGCGCTCTGCCGGCCGCCGCCATGGCGCGGATCGACGAAGGTGCCAAGGCCGACATGGGTGATAAGGCCGGGCCGTCCTGCGGCGATCTCGCGCGTGAGTTGCGACAGGCAGCCCTGCGGCAGCGTGTAGGCCTCGATCTCGTCGGCCGCTGCCATGCGCTCCACCGGCGGCGAGTCGACCAGCGTGCCGCACACGACGCGCTTCAGAAGCCCGGGGTGAGCAAGGTGGCCGATGCCGCGCCCTCCGCGGTCGCCGAGGCCGACCGGATGTACGGAGGTGATGTGCCGCGGCGCGCCTTCCGTCTTGAAGCGCCTGGCGACGGCGCCGATCAGCGTGTCCGGCACGGAATGGCCGGCGCCGGAGCCGCCGATCAGGATCGTGTCGTTGTCGGCAACGAGCCTCGCGGCTTCCTCCGCAGTGATGACGCGAACCGCCATGCGCCGACCCTCACACCGCCAGCCCATGCGTGCGCATCACGTCGGTGAGGCGCGCGACCGCGAGGTCCGGATCGCGGATGAGGCCAGCCGTGTCGGCGAGCCTGAAGGCCTCGATCAGGTGCAGCAGCGAGCGGGCGCTCTGCTGGCCGCCGACCATGACGAAATGCGACTGATGTCCGTTGAGATAGGCGAGGAACACGACGCCGGTCTTGTAGAAGCGGGTGGGCGCCTTGAAGATGTGACGCGACAGCGGCACAGTCGGCTCGAAAATCCTCCAGTAGCGGTCGAGATCGCCGCGGCCGTGGGCGTCGAGTGCGGCGGAGGCGGCTGGGGCGATCACGTCGAAGATGCCGAGCAGCGCATCGGAGAAGCCCTGCGCGTCGCCCGCGATCAGCTCGGCGAAATTGAAGTCGTCCCCGGTATAGGTGCGCACGCCCTGCGGCAGCCGGCGGCGGAGGCGGATTTCCTTGTCCTTGTCGAGCAGCGACAGCTTGATGCCGTCCACCTTGGCGGCGTGCTCGGTAACGATGCCGATGCACACGTCCATCGCCGCGAGATGGTCGGCGCTGCCCCAGTAGCCTTTCAGCGCGGGGTCGAACATGTCGCCGAGCCAGTGGACGATGACCGGCTCGCGCACCTGGGCAAGGATGCGGCCGTAGACCCTGGCGTAGTCGTCCGGCGATGTCGCGGTCGCGGCCAGCGCCCGGCTCGACATCAGCACGATGCGGCCGCCGACGGCCTCGACGGCGGCGATCTGCTCCTCGTAAGCGCGGATCACGTCGTCGATGGTTGGCGCCGACGACAGAGCAAGCTGGTCAGTGTTGACGCCGGAGAACACCACCGCGCCCGGCACCTCGCGCGCAGCTTCCACCGAGCGGCGGATCAGTTCCAGGGCGTTCGGCCAGTCGAGACCTGCGCCGCGCTGCGCGGTATCCATCGCCTCGGCCACACCCAGGCCGAGGCCCCACAGGTAGCGGCGATAGGCGATGGTGGCCTCCCAGTCGATCGCCGGCGTCAGCCAGGGGTCGACGTCGGCGAGCGGGTCGGCCACCACGTGCGCGGCGGCGAGCGCGATGCGGTCGAACGTGCGCGTGCCGTTGCCGCCCCAGGACCGCGGGCCGCGCAGGCGATAGGCCTGGGTGCGGCCCTCGCGCGTCGGCAGATTGATCACCGGCATCGTCTCACCGATCCTGACCGCGGATAATTATCCATTTAGTTACTTGTATCGTTGCTGTTCAGAAGGTGTCAACGCGGTGCCTCAGTTAGAGGTCGTGGCCAGAGGGTCGTTCCGCGCCCTTCGTCATAGAGATAGAGGGTGACTCGATCCGGCAGGCTGTTAGCCCACGCGATCGCCTCGGCCAGCGAGATGCCCTCTTGCTGATAGTAGACGATATCGTCGGGACCGCGCTCGGACTGGTCCCGATCGCGGCCACCATCATTGTCGTGCCACGTAGGCTCAACGATCACGTTGATACGCTTCCAACGGTGATGATGTTTTCGCCGGTCAATGATGTTTTCTATCATCCGTCATCTCGCTTCTTGGCGCGAAGCATCGCGTGCGCAGTTCAATCCATCGCCAGCACGCCCTTCGACTTGAAGATGTTGCGGATGTGCGTCGCGTAGTCCCCGAACTTGGGCGAAAGCTGATCGAGCCGCCGCGGCCGCGGCAGGTCGATGTCGATCACCTCGACGATGCGCCCGGGCCGCGGGCCCATCACCACCACGCGGTCGGCCAGCAGCACCGCCTCCGGGATAGAGTGGGTGATGTGCAGGGCGGTCTTGCGCGTCTCCATCCACAGCCGCTGGATGTCCATCGAGATCTGCTCGCGGGTGAGCGCGTCGAGCGCGCCGAACGGCTCGTCCATCAGCAGCATCTTGGGACCGTGCAGCAGCGCGCGGCAGATCGAGACGCGCTGGCGCATCCCGCCCGAGAGCTCATAGGGGCGCTTCTTCTCGAAGCCGGCGAGGCCGGTGGCCTTCAGCAGCTCGCGCGCGACCGGCTCGTACCTGGCGCGGTCCATGCGGCGGATGTCGACCTGCAGCATGACGTTCTCCAGGACGTCGCGCCAGTCGAGCATGATGGCTTCCTGGAACACGATGCCGACGTCGGTCTGCGGCGCTTCCACCCGCTGGCCGCCGACGGTGATCGTGCCGGAGGTGTAGGGCGCGAGGCCCGCCACCATCTTCATGATGGTGGTCTTGCCGCAGCCGCTCGGACCGACGATGGCGACGAATTCCGAGTCCTGGATGTCGAGGTCGATGTCGGCGCAGGCCTCGATAGTGCCGCTCTTGGTCTGGTAGGTCTTCCCGACGCTGTGCAGCCGGATGTAAGGCTCGCCCATGGCCGTCTCGTCCCGCCCGCGCCTGCCCGTTATTGGAAATCGGAAGTCAGAAATCGGAAGTCAGAAGTCAGAAACCTCGGCCGTCTGTTCCGACTTCCGATTTCCGATTTCGGTCCCAACTCCTACGCCTTCGGCGCGTAGGGAGGTTGTGCCAGGTACTCGTTCGTGTAGTAGAGGCCAACGTCCTTCACTTCGGCCATGTTGGCGTATTTCTGCAGCAGGTCCTGGCTCTCCTGCCAGTCCTCCTTGGCGGTCCAGAACAGCGGCTTGTCCTTGGTGCGCTCGGTGTGAATGATCGTCATTGTGCCGTCGATCTCCAGCAGCGCGATCTCCATGTTGAACGCCGGCGCGTGCGCCAGGAAGAGCTTGGCCGCTTCCTCGCGGTGCTTGTCGGTGTAGTCCCAAGCGCGCTGCGAAGCGCGCAGGAAGCGGCGCAGGGCGTCCTGGTTCTTGGCCTCCTTGATCCAGTTGTTGTTGACGATGACGGCGCTCGACAGCGTCGACACGCCGGCCAGGTCGTAGAGGCGGGTCCAACCCATTTTCACGCCGGTCTGCAGCTGCATGCGCGGGCCCTGGTCCATGAAGTAGCCGAGCAGCGCGTCGGCCTGCTTGTTCAGCACCGCCTGCTCCTTGGCCTGCGGGTTGGCGACGACGATCGTCTTCACGTCGCTGACCTGCATGTTCAGCTTGCCCATGAAGGCGGTGAAGATCGCCAGACTGGCGTCGCCGGCAGTGATGGCGATGCGGCTGCCCTTGATCTCCTCGATCTTGGTGGGGCGTGCGGCATCGGCGCGGTAGATGAAGGCCATCGGACTCTGCTGCAGCGACACGCCGGCCGCCCTGATCGGCATGCCGGCATTGATGCCGCGCATCATGGTTGCGGCGTCGACGTAAGCGACCGGGTTGGTGGCGTTGGCGACGAGCTGCGATACGGTGGTCGAGCCGCTGCCTTCGAGGATTTCGACGTCGAGGCCCTCTTCCCGGTAGAAGCCCTTGTCGAGCGCGACGAAGAACGGCGCGTGCTCGCCGTAGAGCGTCCAGTTCAGCCGGAACTGGAACTTGTCGAGTGTCTGGGCCCTGGCGCCCGTCGCCCGTGCAGCCGCCGCTGCGGCCGCGCCCATCAGCAGTGACCGCCGTGTGGTTTTCATGTGCCGGTTCCTCCCTGAAAAAGCTTCGTTGGCTGCGAATCCGAATCTGCCTCCTCCCGTGTGGCGGCTCCGCGCGAGGCAGCCTCACATGGTGCCAGCCTCCTCGCGAACCCGGTGGGTGACGTGCCACGGGATGAGGAAGCTCTCCAGGAGCTCCACCATGTAATAGAATACAAAGCCAATGGCGGTGAGCGCCACCAAGGTAGCGAACATCATCGGCGTCTCCAGA
>DATBKR010000504.1:0-5826 GCA_036555805.1 Hyphomicrobiaceae bacterium
GAGGAGGCCGCCCGTGGTCCACAGGTAGTTGATGTTGCGCGGCGTGGGGAAGTCGACGAACTGGCCGTGCATCGTGCGCGGCAGCGGCAGTCTCTCGTCGAGCCACTTGCCGGCGCGGGTTCTGGGCCGGAAGGTGGATTCGTGGCTGGCCATGTCGGGCTCCTCAGCCGATCTTGATCTGGGTGTCGGACAGGAACGCGTAGGGCGGCACCTCGAGGTTGCGCGGGGCCGGCCCCTGGCGGATGCGCCCCGCCGTGTCGTAGTGCGAGCCGTGGCACGGGCAGAACCAGCCGGCGTAGTCGCCCCTGGGGTCGCCGATCGCCTGGCCCTTGGGGATGCAGCCCAGGTGCGTGCAGATGCCGACCAGGATGATCCAGTTCTCCTTGCCGGCCTTGGTGCGGTTCTCGTCGGTGGCCTTCGCGCTCTCGGGCAGGTCGTCGTTGCGCGCGGACTGATCCCTGAGGTCGGCGACCTTGACGGCCTTGGCAGCCTTCACCTCCTGCTCGGTGCGGTTGCGGATGAAGACAGGCTTGCCGCGCCAGACCACGGTGATGGCCTGCCCCGTCTTGACCGGCGAGAGGTCCACCTCGGTGGAGGCCACCGCCAGGGTGGAGGCATCCGGGTTCATCTGGTGGATGAAGGGCCACAGCGCCGCCGCCGCACCGACGGCGGCGAAGGCCTGGGCGGCGATGACGATGAAGTCGCGCCGGTTGGGCTCTTCCGCGGTATGCGACGCCAAGTCAGCCTCCCTTTGCATACGTCCACCCGAACATGCCGGCCAGTTGCGCACGCGAGAGCGCCCGGCAACCTCGTCGACGGCGCGATCCTCGATTTTCAGCGGACGTTTCACGCGTGCGCGGCGCCTTCGGAGGCGCCGCGCGGTTGCCGGTGATACTGTCCGTGACAGGGCGCGGCCACCCAACAGGACGGATTGACGCGCGATCTTTGGCACTCCTGTTACGCTTTCACAAGGCCGTTCGGCGGGGTTTGGCGCGGGCAATTTGGCGCATCGCGAAGGGTCAGACCCCTCGCATCGCGGCGGCGCCTGGAATGCCCAACGGCGGACGCGAGGGGGCCTGACCCCTGCGCCAGCGGTCCGGTAGAATGCGGCCATGCGGCTCGCCCTTTACCAACCCGACATCGCCCAGAACGCCGGCACCATGCTGCGCCTTGCGGCGTGCCTGGGCGTTGGCGTCGACGTTATCGCGCCGACCGGATTCGACATGACCGACCGCGCCCTGCGGCGCGCCGGGCTCGACTATCTGGTGCACGTCGAGATCGCACGGCACGCGAGCTTTGCCGATTTCCTGGCGGCGAGGCAGTCCGGCGGCTCGCGCCTCGTCCTGCTTACGACGCGGGCCGAGGTGCCCTATACAAGCTTCGCGTTCCAGACCGCGGACACGCTGCTCCTGGGCCGTGAGAGCGCGGGCGTGCCCGAGGCGGTGCACGAGGCCGCCGATGCCCGCGTGCGCATCCCCATGCGCGCCGGTCTGCGCTCCCTCAACGTGGCGGTGGCGGCGGCCATGGCGCTGGGCGAGGCGCTACGGCAGACGCGCGGGTTTCCACCCTGAGCATGGTGGACTACAGGCCTCCGGCCCTACCCCCTACGCTTCCTCGCGACCGTGCAGTCTCTCGGCCGCGTAGTTCTCGCCGATGGACATGGCGCAGATGCGCGAGAGGTGGGTGTAGGGCAGGCCGGTCTCGCGGGCCCAGGCGTTGAACTGGTCCTGGATCTTGCGCAGGTCCCTCTTGGAGGACGGGTTCTCCGCGATGTCGAGGCCGGCATCGCGCAGGCACGCCGCGACATCCCCCGAGGCGACGAAGCCGTCCTTGCCGATGAAGCGCAGGAAATACTGGCCGGTGTGTCCGCCGAGGCGGGCGCCACGTTTGGCCAGCAGATCGAGAAGACCTACCTGGTCCTCGGCCGGCCACTGCTCGAGGAACCTGCCGAAGCCGCCGTGCTCCTCGGCGATGTCGGCGACGAGGCGGGCGTTGGTCCGCACCGCCATGATCTTCTGCGGGTTGCGCACGATGCGCGCGTCGCCCGTCAAGCCCTCCCAGAACTCGTCGGGCTGCGCCAGCAGCCGTCTGGGCGCGAACCCCAGGAAGGCCGCCTCGAAGCCGGGCCACTTGGCCTCGATCACGCTCCACACGAAGCCGGCCGAAAAGATGCGCTTTGTCATCTCGGCCAGCACGCGGTCGTCGCCGAGCCTGGCCAGCGTCTTCGGGCCCGCTACCTTGGGCAGGAGCGCGGCCAGCGCCGCCTCGCCGTCCTTGCGCTTGGCGGCCCGGGCGCGGATGGTCTTGAAGGAAGTCATTGCCGTCCTCCCGAAGAGGGCAGACGCCGTCACGTTGCGGGCGTTAAGTGGAGCGCCCGTCCACGCCGCTTGGGTCTGCCATAAGGAGCTCCTCATAGAGCGTGCCCGCGTCCTCCTCGCCATCCAGGCCCGGATCGCTGAGCGCGTAGAGCGTGCCGAACACCGCCTCGTAGGCCGTCAGACGCAGCAGTCGGCACAAATCGCTCCTCGACGCCCCTGCCGCGAGCATTCGCTCGATCGCCGCCCCCACGTCGCCGAACGCATCGTTGGGACGACGTTTGCAATTCGCAACGATGTTATCCAGCCCCTGCTCGCGGCAGTGCGGGTCGATCACGTCCGTCCAGAGATGCGCCAGGAATTCCTCTCGCGTTGCCATGAGTGCCTCAGCTTCCGTCCCCGCAATGCAGTGGTTCACGCTTGGAGCGCCTGCCCGGCGAAGCGGAAGCCGGTGCCCGACACGGTCACGGCAATCGCTCCGTTTGTGATGGTGGGGTGGGTGATGCGCACGCCGAGCACACCGTCGTAGCCCTTGGCGCGCGCCCGTTCCCCCAGCGTCTCCAGCGCGCGGGCGATGGTCTGGTCCAGCAGCGCCTCGTACTTGGTCATGCGGCCGCCGATGGTGTTGATGACCGCCTCGCGCATGTCGCGCAGGATGTTGGCGCCGCTGATCGCCACCGCATAGACCATCTCGCCGCGCGCGACGGGCCGGTCCAGGGTCTCGCTGGTTACGAGTTGCATCATCGGTATCCGCGCCCCGAGTCCCGCTGCACGACGATGCGCGGTCTGACGCCGAACAAAAGCCGTTTCAGCATCAGGAGCAGGGCGAGGCCTGCGAACGCCGCCGCCACCAGCGCGGCCGCGTGCTTCTCCCACAGAAGCACCGGACTCACGCGGCCGTCGAGCACGAGCCTGGCGTGGGCGATGGGCGCGGACGGATCGAGGAGCGTTGCGGCCTGCAGCATCATGGCTACCGCCGCGTTCTGGTCGCGGCTGGAGATGATGGCGTCGCGCACGCGTGTGCTCGCCAGGTCGGCCATGCGTGCGGGCGATCGGGTGACCACGCTCAGCACGCGCTCGGCCGCACTCTTGTCCAGCGCGGTGAGGTAGCGCGCGAGGCTTTCGAGCTTAGGCTCGTCGAGCGCGCGCGCCAGCTTTACCAGCGCCGTGTTGTCCAGCTCGAACAGGGCGGCGCGCGTGGCCGGCGGCAGGCCCGCCAGCCGCATCGAGGCCAGCCGGTCGTCGAGCGCGAGCAGCCGCTGCAGCCCCGCCTTGGTGAAGGACTCCGGGGGGGCCCGGCGATGGATCTCCAGCTCCACCACCTGGGGCAACTTGCCGCCGGCTACGGCTGACCACTTGAGCGCGGTTTCGAGCGAGCGCGCCTCGCGCGCGATCTCGATGGCCCCCGGCGGCAGCGCCGACACCGCCGTGTACAGGGTGCCGTCGCCGAGGCGCTGCACCACGCCGGCCTCGCCCTCGCTCGCCAGCACCAGGGCGGTGACCTCGTCGAGCTTGCCGAGGTCGGTCGGCTTGACCGCCTCCAGCAGGCGCTTGAAGTCGGCGTTGCGCTCTGCCAGCTCCAGCACCTTGGCGTGCGCGCGCCGGAACTCGGCCCAGATCTGGACCACGCGGCCGGCGGTGTTCTGGGCGATCTCCTTCAGGCTCTGGTTGATTTGCTCGGCCAGCGTGGCGGCGATCTCCTGGCGCACCTTGTCCTTGGCGGAGCGCGATTTCATCTCGTCGGCGATGATGGGCAGGACGCCGTGCCGGAAGTCCCAGATGTCCTTGGCGATCAGCGCCACGCCGATCACGCCGGCCACCGCCGAGACGAGGCGGCTCAGGACCGCGCCGACCACGCGCTGGCCGACGCGCGCCGCGATGTTGGAGAGCTGCCTCCGCACCACCAGCACCACGGCGCCGGCGATGCTTTCCTTGCCCTCGACCAGAATCTGTCCGGTGCTGACCTGGGCGCTGCCCTTGACCGGGTCGAGGGTATACTCGCGCCCCGTATCGGCGCTGACCACGCCGGCGACGGTGGCGCCGTAGCGGTGGCCGAGGAAGGTCTGCATGCACTGCGTGGCGGGGCCGGCGGTGTCGGCGACGGCCAGCTCGATGCGCCGCCCGATGTCCTTGCCGACGATGGTGGCAATGCGCTCCACGCCCTGCGTGATGGCGTCGGAGCGGTAGACGCGCTCGGCAGCGGCGGTGGCGAGCTCCTGTGCACGCTCGCGCGAGGCCAGCGACGACCAGAGCTGATACCAGGTGGACTCGTCGCGTACCTGGGCGATCGCTTCGTCCACCTGGCGGTCGATGATCTCGTCGAACTTCTCGCGCCGCCAGGCATCGGCGACCAGCGGCCCGTAGTCGAGGTTGGCGAGGCCGGCCTCCAGGCCCTTGAGCGTGAGGGCCTCGATGGCGCTGCGGAAGCCCTGCTCGTCCTGGACTTGGCAGGCCTCGTAGTCCGCCCTGGTGAGTGGGGCGGCGCCGCGCACCGCCGGGGCATGCGCCATGAGGACAGCCACAGCCGTGAGGCAGGAGACGGCGGACCGGACTCTGGCAGGGCCCATGGGCGAGGTTTTTCTTTCGAGGTTTTTGGCTTTCGACGCGCGGCGCACCCGCCATGGGCGCCGCGCACATATGGGGATTGCGGCGGAATGCTCAAAGAAGAATGCGGCGACAAGGGTGATGCAGGCATGCCAGCGGGCCTTCTTCTCCTTTTGTGTCGGAACGCCCGGCTGGTCCAAGCTGAGCCCCAGGCTGAGCCCGAGGCTGAGCCCAGGGAAGGATGTCCTGCATTGGCGCCCTTGCTTCAGCCCGGCGGTTTGGGTTAGCACTGAGCTTGGTATACCAGGGAGCCGGCGAAGGGCGCCCCAAGAAGCAGACCGCAAGAACCAAGCCTTTGACTGTCAGGGAGGTCTGGAAGGGTGGGAAACGAGCTCGGATCGGGCCTCGTCGATAGGGCATTTGGCGGGTCGGCAGCCGGCGCCGCCGCCGTGGCGGCGAAAACGGCTGGGCTGCTCGACATCAGCGGTCTCAACGTCCGGTTCGAGACGAGCCATGGCACCGTGCGCGCGGTGGAGGGCGTTAGCTACTCGGTCCATCCCGGCGAAATGGTCGCCGTGGTGGGGGAATCGGGGTCAGGCAAGTCGGTGTCGGCGCTGGCCGTCATGCGGCTCCTGCCGGCGGCCACGGCGCGCGTGACCGGCAGCGTGCGGTTCGACGGCCGGGAGCTGCTCTCGCTTTCCGAGGAGGAGATGCGCCGCATCCGCGGCCGGGAGATCGCCATGATCTTCCAGGAGCCCATGACCTCGCTCAACCCGGTCTTGAAGATCGGACTGCAGATCATGGAGCCGCTCAAGATCCATCTCGACATGGACGATGGGGCGGCACGCGCACGCGCCGTGGAACTGCTGACGCTGGTGGGCATCACGGACCCGGAGAGCCGGCTCGACCAGTATCCGCACCAGCTGTCGGGCGGCATGCGCCAGCGCGTGATGATCGCCATCGGGGT